>DASZUX010000208.1:0-2278 GCA_035547455.1 Chitinophagaceae bacterium | reverse complement strand
GTGAGGGGACCAGCAAATGGCATTTAAGTGAAGCAAGAAAAATTTTAAAAGAACAGGTACAAAGAAAGATTAAAGAGTGAGTGAAGAAAAACCATATAATGATGAATTGTTTGAACAATTAAACAACCTGCCATTGCCGGACGAAGACCAGGCATGGCAGGAAATGAAGACATTGTTGGACGATTCAGGGGACAGGAGGCTGATACCCCCTTACCTGCGTTTTGCCGGCAGGGGAGCGGTTGCAGTTTTACTTGTACTGTTAGTATGGTTCTGGATATTACCGCATAAACAGCAACCCGTTAAAAACGAGTATATAAAAGGTGATTCTAATTTAAAGGACAGGGACGGGGAAAAATTACGTAACCCTCAAAATACCATACCTGCAGACAGTAATAACAGCAATAAGATAGCAGATACACTGATGGCGAAAAGTGGCTTAAAGGGAGCCGCCACGCCAGGCATTACTAACGGCAATGAGGACAGTAATACAAACCAAAATAAAGTACCCGTGCTTACCGGCGGCAAAGGCCCCGCGGAAAGTACTACAGGAAAGCTTACACCCGGCAGCAACACATTACAGCATAAAGGGTTGGCACTGCTGCCAAAACAAACCTTAACAGGCGGCCAAAAAGTAAATAACCAAAACTCAACATCCGGAGCCGGTAACCCGGCAAACAACAATAACGGGGAAAACCCGCGGATGGGCAAAACCAGCAATAACCAGGTTACAAGCCCCAATATTGCATTTACGCAGAACACGCTACCCCTTCAGCAACCTGCAGAATCTCATGAAAAAGACAGTACGCTTACCAACAAAGTAAATATTTCACAGGAAACCAACAGCAATAATGCAGCAAAAACCGATAGTATGCCAGCCCTGGCTGCCCTGCAAAACAAGCCTGTTATCAACAAAGACTCTTCATCCGCGGCAACACCTGCTGCCGGTACTAAGCATAAAGCAAAAGGACCACGTTTTGAAGCAGGTGTTGCTGAGCAGCAGGCCGTAAGGTTAGATTGCAATTGTGAACTTCCCGGCAATATATTTAATAACAGCCCGTCCCTTAAGGATTATGTCCCGTCCGTATATGTAAGGTGGTACCCCGGTAAAAAGTGGTTTGTACAGGGCGAGTTTAAATATAATGCTCCCCAATACGTAAAGGAAGTGCTATATAAACAATCAATACAAAACCAGCCGCTCAATTATATTACAACATCGTATGTACTTAAACAGGTACGGTATAACCAATTACTGCTAAGTTTTCATTATACCATTTTACCGGGCTGGTCAATAGGCGCGGGGGTAACATTTAACCACTTTACAGGCGGTGTTAGCCAAAAAGATGTGAGGAAAAAACTATACGGTACTGATGCCGACTCTCTTATAAACGCACAGGTATTTACAGGAACTACCGATTCAATTTTTGGCAACGTTGTAAAAAACAGCCTGCAGGAGTTTATTGAAAGCGAATATCAATGGAAGATATTTGCTGCAGGTCTTAGGTATGTACCCGGTACGCAACCTTATATTAAATATGCGGACCCTTTTTCAGGAAAACCTGTTACCGAAAAAACACAGTCGCTCAGCGTTTTTTTAAGGGTGCAGTTATGGGACTCAAAACGCAGAAAAAAGTAGCTTCAGTTATTGTGCATAAACGCGAAGGGTGACGGTTTTAACATCGCCACCCTTCCTATTTTTAAAAACGTAAATATTATAACAAACCTGCTATGGAAAGATGCCCAATTCAGCATAAGACGTGCCAACCTTGTTAATAGCTACAACGTAAGCAGCAGTACGCATATCAGGTATCTGCGGGTTACTCCGCCATACGTTCATAATTTCGTGTGTCGCTTCTATCATTGTCTCTTCAAGGCCGCTATGTACAAGATCAGCTTCGCTGGCGCCATGTTCAATAAATAATTTTTCAGTATCGTTTACTTTTCTTCCTGTAAGTTCTTCAATCTGGCCGAGAATATGCTTATTCATGTTTTCCGTAAACCTTTTCTCCATCCTGCCGTAGCGCACATGGCTAAGGTTTTTAAGCCACTCAAAATACGATACTGTTACACCACCCGCATTAAGGTACATATCAGGTATTATGATAGTGCCTTTTTTTGCAAGTATTTCATCTGCTTCCGGTGTTAAAGGCCCATTGGCTGCTTCGCCTATTATTTTAGCCTTAACCCTTTCAGCATTTAACCCGTTTATAACATTTTCCAGCGCTGCCGGTATTAATATATCACATTCCAATTCCAGCGCATCGCTGCTTTTTGCAAGGTT
>DASZUX010000207.1:0-3774 GCA_035547455.1 Chitinophagaceae bacterium | reverse complement strand
AGTGCAGCGCACGGCTTACCATAAGTGCATTCATGATTTGCAGGATTTGGGATTGATTGAATACATGCCTTCGTATCACCCGGTGCTGGGCAGCGCAGTGAGTTTAAAAACATCCATCTGAAAAGGACGCAGGCAATGCCGGAGGGCAACCTGCCAGCGATAAGGTGGAAAGCGGGGATAAACCCGGTAAGGCCCCGAAATGGGGCTTTGCCATTTTTGTGATTGATAAAAGTGTGAATGATGAGTGTAGAAATTATTACCAAAGAAGACCTGCAGCATTTCAGGCTGCAACTATTAAACGACTTAAAAGAGCTTTTTTTAGCTGAAAAGCAGGATCGAAAATTAAAACCATGGCTTCGTAGCAAGGAAGTGAGGAAAATTTTAAATATATCCGATGGCACCTTGCAAAACCTTCGCATTTCCGGCCAAATCCGTTCTTCCAAGGTTGGCAACCTGCACTACTACCGGCAGGAAGACATTGAGGCTTTATTAAATGGCAATGGCATCAAAAAATAAACCTATGAATACATACCTACCGCAGCTAACCGAATTTTATGCACGGATTGCTGACGACGCCCGCATTAATACCAGCCATATCAGCCTGTTTATGGCACTGTTTCAACACTGGCATGAAAACGGATTCCTCAACCCGATACAAATTACCAGGGATAAGATTATGCCTCCTGCCAAGATTGGGGCAATTTCAACTTATCACCGGTGTATAAAGGACCTCCATGAGCTGGGCTATATCAGATATTGCCCTTCCAGGAGGCCGGGAAGATTGAGCAAAGTGCATCTGCTTCCCGGACAAAGCGCGTAACATGCGTTTGCCTAATTTTGCCACCTAACCTAAGTTATTATTAATGCGCACCCAGCTTTTGGTTATTTGCAGTATTGTACTTTTTACGGCAACAACTTTTGCCCAGGCGAAAGAGACGATGCCGGCCGGCACAAGCCCTTATTATAGCTGGTGGAACGTACTGCATTACACTATACACATTACGCCAGATTATACCAAAAAGTTCTTAACCGGCACCAACACTATTGAGTTTAAAGCATTACGAGCCGGCCAGCAGCTACAGATTGACCTGCAGGAGCCGATGGTTATTACCGGCATCAGCTTTAATAACAGGTCACTTCATTTTCAAAAAAAGCAGGGGGCTTATATTGTCTATTTCCCCGGCAGTATACGTGCAGGTAATATTGAAACAATCTCTATAGCTTTTGAGGGCACGCCACATCCCGCCCTAAAACCACCTTTTGATAATGGCTGGATATGGTCCACAGATAAAAAGGGCCGCCCATGGGTGAGCGTGGCATGCGAAGGATCGGGCGCCAGCATCTGGCTGCCCTGTAAAGAGGCGGCCTATGATGAGCCAGACAATGGCGTTGCGTTTACTATTACAGTACCCGATACACTTATAGCTATCGCCAATGGCAGGCTGCAACAAAAGACAAATAACGCCAATGGCACCGCAGCCTATACATGGGTTGTAAAAAGCACTATCAATAATTATGATATCATCCCCTATATTGGCCATTATATGACATGGCATAAAAACTATAACGGAATAAAAGGTAACCTTGACTGTGATTACTGGGTGCTTGATTATAACGAGACAAAAGCCCAAAAACACTTAACCCAGGTAGATACCATGTTGCGCTGTTTTGAATATTGGCTGGGGCCCTACCCATTTTATGATGACAGTTATAAATTGGTTGAAGCGGCCATGCCCGGCATGGAACACCAAAGCGCCATTGCCTACGGCAACGGTTTTGAAAATGGCTACAGCGGCAAAAACCTTTCGGGTACTGTATGGGGCTTGCAGTGGGATTTTATACTGGTGCATGAAAGCGGGCATGAATGGTTTGGCAACAGCATTTCTGCCGCAGGTTATGGTGAAAGCTGGATACATGAGGGGTTTACCAAATACCTGGAAACGCTTTATACAGAATACGTGTTTGGCAAAACTGCCGGCATTGAATATACACGGGGCAACTGGAAAAGGATAAAAAATGATGTGCCTGTTATTGGTTCCGGTAGTTCAGACACTTACTATAAAGGCAGCGCCCTGCTGCACATGGTAAGACAGGTTACCGGCGACACGACCTTCAGGCAATGGCTGCACCAGCTAAACAAAGTGTTTTACCACCATACAGTTACAACAGCTCAAATACTTACCCTGCTTAATAACGAAACGAAAAGGGATTTTACTCCCATGTTTAACCAATACCTGCAAACAACGCAAATACCTACACTTGCGTATTATTTTAAAGGGAATGACCTTTATTACCATTGGACAAACTGCGTTGCTGGATTTAATATGCCGGTTACCATTTGCACCGACGGCGTACATTTTAACCTCATTTATCCGTCCACCAAATGGCAACAGCTTGCTGTTAACTCAAACACTGCCCGTATGCTTACCACAGGCAGTAGCTTTTTATGCACTTCGAACAAAGTAAAGTAGGTTTACATCTGCTCCGCAAACTTGTAGTCCCGTTAATTAAAAGCCGCGATATTGCATCGCGTCACCCAAGAGATATATCTCTCAATTGCTTGGGTTTTAAAGCCACAGCTTTCTGCTATTTTTCATCAGGAAATAGTTATATTTGCAATGGCCTTTTTGCTCTTTCAAACAGCCGCGCGTAATTCGTGCGTCAGGGATAATGGGTTCGTGAAACCCTTGATATTATTGGCTTGTAGGGGGTGGTACAATTCCCTCTCTCTCCGCTGAACAAAAATTTCAAAGTCCTTAAAGTATCTTAAAGGCGCATAAAACCTGCAAATTTTGCGATTTGCAGGTTTTTTATTTGGCGTTGTACCTCCAAAATTTGCAAAAACGCTCAAAGTTTTTGTGGTAGATTCGTGGCAATTTTCATTTTCGAAAAAAATGCCACAGATGTTGATTTAAAACATTGCTGGTTCGCCGGTTGGTTTTTGGCCTAACATCAAATGTTAACGTCTGGCCTGTTTTGAATGTTATTAAGTGGCCTAATTTGCATGTTATTACCTGGCCTATTTACAATATTATTCTCCAATAAGGAAACCGGACTGTGCGGTTCCCGAACCAAATAATCCTGATTACGATGCTTACAATTGGACATGTTCGCCAATTGAAAGCAGTTCGTGCTATTTTTTAGCCTCTTCGCCGTTAAAGTCAGTGATGGTCTTTCCATCATAACGATACACTCCCTCGTTAGCACCCACCCAAATACTACCGTCATGGGCTTCAAAAACCGTAAAAAAAGCGCCTTCTTTTAACCATACGTTAGTTACAGTGGGCTTTTCATTGAAGAGCGAATTTTCATCATAACGGGAAAGTACCCAACTTTTGCTGCCAGGTAGTCCAGAACAAGTCCAGATGTTTCCTTTTTTGTCTTCGATCATAGACAAGGCACCCCTCGGTGAAAAATTGGTAAAGGTACTGCCGTCGTAGCGCCAAAGGCCATCAGTATCACTGAACAAAATATTACCTTTTTTATCTTCGATTATAGACCAAACGCCGGTAAAAGCTTTGCCGTTTTTATTCGTAATAGTGGTAAATGTTTTTCCATCAAAAACGCTGAGATTAGCCCCGCCAAACCAGAATTTCCCCTTTTTGTCTTGAAAAAGACAATTAACATCTCTCGTAGCAAAATTTCTGAAAGATTTCCCATCATAACAGCTTGGCCCACACCAAATATTACCAGCTTTATCTTCATAAAGATTAAGGACCACATCACTGGATAGCCCGTCCTTTGTCGTAAAATTTCGAAAGGATTTTCCATCGT
>DASZUX010000206.1:0-3938 GCA_035547455.1 Chitinophagaceae bacterium | reverse complement strand
AGCTTGGAAATGAATTTGTGGAAGGTGTTTTAACATTGCAAAGACAGCAGTTTACCACCCAGATTGAGCACTATGATAACCTGGCAGCTCATTTTGATGCCATTAAACGCATTAATACTATTTTGATTGACCTTTGCCGTGATATATGGACATATATAAGCATGGATTATTTTAAACAGAAAACTAAAAAAGGAGAAGTTGGCAGCAGCGCAATGCCGCATAAGGTTAACCCCATTGATTTTGAGAATGCAGAAGGCAACCTTGGAGTAGCAAATGCGTTGCTGGAACATTTTTCGGCAAAACTGCCTGTTTCAAGGCTGCAAAGGGATTTGACGGACTCCACTGTTTTACGCAACCTTGGCGTGCCGGTTGCGCATACATTAATCGCTATAAAATCTATTGAAAAAGGACTTGGCAAACTGGTATTAAACGAAACCCGGTTGGCAGAAGATCTTGAAAATAATTGGCCTGTGGTGGCAGAAGCTATTCAAACTATATTACGGCGCGAAAACTATCCTAACCCCTACGAAGCGTTGAAGGAACTTACCCGGGGCAAAAGTAAAATTGACAAAAAAGCCATGCAGGAGTTTATTAACAGCCTGGATGTACCTGCAGCCGTTAAAAAAGAGCTGAAAGCTATAACACCTGCCAATTATACAGGAGTGTCTGCCGGCTACTGATAGTATATAGTGATTGTTTATTTTAAAACTGCTATATGAGAAACCTTTTTTTCCTGCTTTTTACCGCATTACTGCTGTGGCAGAACAATACCAAAGCACAATCAAAACTTGACAGTCTTTTGCAGGTGCGTGGCTTTTGTATTGGCGCACCGCAGCCAAAGGATGTTGACCGGTTTGTAAAATTCATCGCAGAAGAACTTGCTCCCCGTAAAGTAAATACTTTAATACTGCGGGTAGATTATGGTTATCGTTACGAGAGCCACCCAGAGTTAGTGGATGATGATGCGCTTACCAAAACGGACGTAAAAAAAATTGTGGCCGCCTGTAAAGAAGCCGTCATCCGCATTATTCCTCAAATCAACTTGCTGGGCCATCAGTCATGGGCAAATAAAACTAACAAGCTGCTGAGCGTTTACCCCCAGTTTGATGAAACGCCCGAAGTAAAAATGCCGGATAAGTATGAATGGCCGAATGCCGATAATCTTTACTGTAAAAGCTATTGCCCCCTGCACCCAGAAGTACATAAGGTATTATTTGATATAATTGACGAAATATGTGATGTTTTTGAAACTAACGCCTTTCACGCAGGTATGGACGAAGTATTTTACCTGGGCAGCGACAAATGCCCCCGTTGTTCAGGCCGGGATAAAGCAGAGTTGTTTGCAGGCGAAGTAAGTACTATACACGACCACCTTGCATTAAAAGGCCGCCAGTTATGGATTTGGGGCGACCGGCTGATTGACGGTAAAACAACGGGCATTGGTGAATGGGAAGCCAGTTATAATAACACTTACCGGGCTATTGACATGGTGCCAAAAGATATAATAGTTTGCGACTGGCATTATGAGCGGGCTGACAAAACGCCCGCCTATTTTGCGATAAAAGGCCTTAACGTGGTAACTTGTCCGTGGCGGGTACCATCACTGGCTTTACAGCAAACGGACGATATGATAAATTTTAAACGGCAGTCAACGGTAGAAATGCAACCTCGGTTTAAAGGCATGATGCAAACTGTGTGGAGTGGTGCCGGTGAATTTTTGAATGGCTTTTATGCCAATAAAAAAGACAATAAAGGCGGTGACGAAACTCCATGGGCCTGCTTTAAGGCTATGTATGCCAAAATAGACGCACTACAATAAATTTGTTACCTATAGTGAACTTTACAACACCAATGGTGTTACCAAAATTTGTAACTAAAGTATTATAACATGACTAAAGATGCTGGTGTAAGCAGGCTGGTAATTATTACAGGTGCAAACGGAAATTTGGGTGTTGCTACGGTTAAAAAATTTTTGAACGAAGGGTACAGGGTGGCTGCTGTGGACGGCAAGAATGACCATCTTAGTTTTGCTGCAGGTAACCCTGCATTTGCGTTTTACAATGTAAATCTTACCAACGAAGCAGAAACCGGGCAGTTTGTACAGCAATTGCTTAACAATCACGGCAGCATTCATGCTGCCCTGCTATTGGTAGGCGGCTTCGCTATGGGCAAAATAGAAGAAACTTGCGGTGCGGATTTAAGTAAAATGTATTCGCTCAATTTTGAAACGGCTTATTTTGTAGCAAGACCCGTGTTACAGCACATGAAAGAAACCGGTTATGGAAGAATTGTGTTTATAGGAACGCGGCCCGCCATGGAAGCTGCACAGGGCAAGAGTATGATAGCATACTCACTTACAAAATCGCTGTTGTTTAAACTGGCTGATTTTATTAATGAAGAAACCAAGGGTACTAACGTGGTTGCTTCTGTAGTAGTGCCCAGCACAATTGACACTATTATTAACCGCAAAAGCATGCCTGGCGCCAACCCGGACAACTGGGTAAGAGCTGAACAACTTGCCGATATAATGGAGTTTATTTGCGGGGAAAAAGGAATGCCGGTTAGAGAGGCTGTTTATAAAGTGTACAACAACGCGTAAATTTGCGTTATGAAGTTTTTACGAAAAAACATATTGCTTTTTACCGGTATTGCAATAGGCGCTGCGGGTGGTTTTTTTTACTGGAAATTCGTAGGTTGTAATCACGGGTGCCCAATACAATCAAATCCATACAGGATGACGGCTTATGGCGCTGTAATGGGTGGCCTTATATTCAGCATGTTTCAATCTTCGTCTGCAAAAGGGTAGCCAAACCGTTAATAATGCCAAATCGCTTACTACCTGGGTACCGTTACTTCCGGAATTTTATAGTCCATTAATAGCCGCATTACTTTTTCTCTGAGAACTGGCAGATTTGCCGCAAACTCCGCGGCGTTATTTCCATAACTGCGGTTGCTTATTCCGAACAGCAAAATGCCTTTATGTCCATTTTTATCCTTAAAAGGTTTATAGAGGTAAGCATTCCATTCAATGAAACTTATGAGGGGGCGTCCCTCGCTCTCTACAAAATCCAGCACATAATTGCTTGAGTCAGGGCTTTGTACCAGGTGATAATCAACAAAAGCATCATATTTCCGCCTTTTATTTAGACCGCTTATTTCCTGTAATACAAGGTCTTTCGGCTTAAGGGAATCATCTGCCAATACGTCCACCAGCACAAGCCTGTAAAAATGGTCCAGCGTATCACCCGCAGGCAGGTATTCATGCTTATAATAATTATGCACAGGGTGGCTGCTCCATACAAGGTGATAGTTAATGCTGTCAAATACAATAGGGCCGGGCGCCTGCAGGTAATCTTTTACCGGGTTTTGGGCAATTATATTACTACTGTACGTAATAAATGCCATAATTACCGTCAGCCGGAGGAAGTAAGGTTTTGACATAACGTTGTAAAACGGCAAAAATATTGCCTGGTAACAATAATAAAAGTTAAATACCTGCCATAATGCCCGGTATGCAATTTACACTTATACTAAAATGTTAAACATTTATGTTGTAACTTTCTGCTACGGCATGTTTGTTGAATAAAAATTTAGTAAAAAATAATTGTATGAACAGGCGCGACTCTGGTATTTTATATGGCATATTGGGTATTTATACAATACTTATAAGCTGGTATTACAACCATTCTATCATACTGGCCATTTTTCATTACCTTATATGGCCGGTGTACCTTATTTATGAAATATTAATAGGACATCTTGCCCATGGTATGTGGAAGACGATACCGCAGTCTTATTTTAATTAAGCAACTTTTGTGTAACACAATATATTTTGGTACGGCAATTGCATTGGTTAAAAAAAAATAACTTATATGAAAAAACTAACCACCATTTTAATTATCGGCGCTGCTGCCGGTGCTGCCGTTTGGTTTTTTAAT
>DASZUX010000205.1:0-2143 GCA_035547455.1 Chitinophagaceae bacterium | reverse complement strand
AACTCCGGCCAGGCGTCTCAAATCAATTTATATTGGCATACATGCAAGGTCATTTATGCCGGGCTGCATTCAGTACCAGCTTTTTCACATTTAATAGTTATTTTTATTCAATACAAAAGTACCGGCGGTTGCTTTGCTGCACAGTGCACGTATGTGACTAAATAAGGGGTTGATTGCGACAATAGCCCGGGGGGCACAATTACGTATGCATTTTTAAATAACTTGCACAAATAAAAGCCAGGGAAAAGTATAAACTTACACAACTATGAAGCATGTATCAATATTGGTGTTGAATGAGGCGGTACCTGCCGCCATTGTTGACCCCCGCTATATGTTTACTGCAGTGAACCAGTTTTTGAAAGATGCAGGCAGCGAACCGGCTTTTAACGTAGAACTTGTGGGGCTTACAAAACTGGTACCGCTTATTGGCGGCACATTTACAGTAAATGCTGACAAGCTGGTAAGTGAAATAGATAATACGGACCTTATAATAATACCGGCTATTTCACCTGACATACAAAGCTCGCTGCAGGCAAACAGTGACTTTTTACCATGGATTGTACAGCAGCACAGCAAAGGTGCAGAAGTGGCCTCACTTTGTATTGGCGCATTTATACTTGCTTCTACGGGTTTGCTTGATGGTAAGGAATGTTCTACCCATTGGTTATTCGCATCAGCCTTCCGGGATATGTTTCCCAACGTAACCCTTACTGACGGCACTATTATTACCGAAGTAAACGGCATTTATTCCAGCGGGGGCGCCGCATCATACTGGAACCTGCTGTTACATATTATTGAAAAATACGCAGGGCGCGAAATGGCCATACGCGCTTCAAAATTCTTTGCCATTGAGATTGACCGTAAAACACAGTCGCCATTTATAATGTTTAACGGGCAAAAAAAGCACGAAGACGAACCCATTAAACAGGCACAGGAATATATTGAAAAAAACCTGGCGGAAAAGTTGTCAGTAGAAGACCTCGCCTCGCGCTTTGCGATTGGCCGCAGGCATTTTGAAAGACGGTTTAAAAAGGCCACCAGCAATACACCTTCTGAATACATTCAGCGTGTTCGCATTGAGGCTGCTAAAAAACAACTGGAGAACAGCCGTAAAAATGTAAATGAAGTAATGTATGATGTTGGCTATTCCGATACAAAAGCCTTCCGTACAGTTTTTAAGAAAATAAGCGGCCTGTCTCCTGTTGATTACCGTCATAAATATAACCGCGAAGGTGCAGGTATAAGGTAATGGATATTACTTATCTCGAATCCCCCTTTGGAAACCGCACCTTGCCGGGTTCCCGGGCCAGGGCAGCAATCACTTCTTTAATCAGACGGGTACGCAGCGCTGCCGTCTGTTTGGGCTCAGCAAGGTAAACTAATAACACCTCCACCCAGGTATTTTGATTTATACGCAGGTTTACAAACGGGTATTCTTTAATTTCCGTTTCATCAACGGGTGTTTTCTCTACAGCTTTACGAAAGCCTTTTATACTTTCTTCCATCTTGTCACCCAATTCCTGCCTGGCTACCTCCCTGATTGTATTTTCAACAAACATAAGGTCTGAGTCGTATGCAACATGAAAGGGTATTTCATTCCATATATATGGAAATTTGCCCCAGGAATAGTTATATACCTGGTATTGAAAAACCATACTGTTAGGGAAACGTATAAGGCGGCCGCTGGGTAAATCACTGGTCATATAGGTGCCGGCAAATTCCCACAGGGTGGTATCTAAATAGTTTATTTCTACTACATCCCCTGTAAAATCATCCACCTGTATCCTGTCGCCTACTTTATAAGGCACGCGAAAAACGATATAAAACCAGCCTATAAGCGACGATATAGGCGTTTGCAGGGCAAAACCCAGGATTAGCGAAACAAGGCCCAGCGATGCGGCAGCCGTGTACCAGTTGGCATTTAAGAATGAAATAACTACAAATACTATAACTATTATACTAAACAGTCTTATAACTTTTACCACATTATATTTTACCGCTTTTGTGTTGTGCCGGTGTGTTATAAACAATTCAGCCAGCCTGGTGAGCACCAATATAGCGAGGCTGGTAAGAGCAGCCAGGCAAAACCGCATAATTAACTGGTTATAGCCGCCGCCCATACTAACCAGGTGCAGGCGCAAAA
>DASZUX010000204.1:0-10363 GCA_035547455.1 Chitinophagaceae bacterium | reverse complement strand
CCCGCCAAAAAAGAAAACGGCCCCAAAAAACCTGAGCTGAAAATTAAGTTTGACGACAAGGTGGACATGGAACTTGAAATACAGGAGCGTTTTGAAGATGAAGAAGATGTTGTTGTAAAGCCTGCTAAAAGCGCTGTACCGGATAAGCTGTACGACCCCATGCTTGAACTGAGCAATTATAAATTCCCTTCACTGGACTTACTGGAAACCCACGGCAGCGAAAAGATAGTACAGGACACCAATGAACTGGAAGCCAACAAAAACCAGATTATCGCCACCCTTAAAAATTACGATATTGCTATACAGCGCATTGCCGCAACAGTAGGGCCTACTGTTACCCTGTACGAAATTGTGCCTGCGCCGGGTGTGCGCATAAGCCGTATTAAAAACCTTGAGGATGATATAGCACTAAGCCTTGCGGCGCTTGGCATACGCATAATAGCCCCCATACCGGGCAAAGGTACTATAGGCATTGAAGTACCTAACGTACGTAAAACAATAGTGAGCATGAAGACGTTGCTGGCGAGTGAAAAGTTCCAGGGCAACCAGTTTTCTCTGCCTATTGCCGTTGGTAAAAAGATAGACAACGAGAACTTTATTGTTGACCTTGCATCCATGCCGCACCTGTTGATGGCAGGCGCTACCGGGCAAGGCAAGTCAGTGGGTATTAATACGCTGCTGGTATCGCTGCTTTATAAAAAGCACCCATCCCAGTTAAAGTTTGTATTGGTTGACCCTAAAAAGGTTGAGCTTAGCCTTTACCGCGTTATTGAGAACCATTTTTTGGCCAAGCTGCCGGGAGAAGAAGAGCCCATTATTACCGACACCAAAAAGGTGGTGCATACGCTGAATGCCTTATGCACGCTGATGGATATTCGCTACGACCTGCTGAAAGAAGCCTCCTGCCGCAACATAAAAGAGTATAACGAAAAATTTATACGCCGCAGGCTTAACCCGCAAAAAGGCCATGAATACCTGCCTTTTATCGTATTGGTAATTGATGAGTTTGCAGACCTTATTATGACCGCAGGCAAAGAAATAGAGTTGCCTATTGCACGCCTTGCACAATTGGCGCGCGCAGTGGGCATACACCTCATCATTGCAACGCAAAGGCCCTCGGTTAACATTATTACCGGTACCATTAAAGCCAACTTTCCTGCGCGTATTGCATTTAAAGTGTCGTCAAAAATTGACAGCCGCACCATACTTGATGCCGGCGGCGCAGAACAGCTGATCGGCAAAGGCGACATGCTGATTAGCTATAACGGCGAAATAACCCGCCTGCAATGTGCTTTTGTTGACACCCCCGAAGTAGAGAATGTATGCAACTTTATTGAAGAACAGCAGGGCTATCCAGAAGCCTTTAAGCTGCCCGAATATGTTGACGAGAAGGACACAGAAGGCAAAGCAGTTGACCTTGCTGATAAAGACCCCCTGTTTGAAGATGCTGCCCGGCTGGTAGTGCAAAACCAGATGGGCAGTACATCACTTATTCAGCGCCGCATGAAGCTTGGCTATAACCGCGCCGGCCGTTTAATGGATCAACTGGAAATAGCAGGTATTGTAGGCCCCAACCTGGGCAGCAAAGCCCGCGAGGTAATCTGTAAAACCGATGCAGAACTCCAGGAGATCCTGGATATGCTGTAATGCGTGCACTAAAATCTACATTCCGGCGGCGTACTGCACCCGGCCGGGCGAAGGATTCATATCCACGCCAGCCTTCTTACCCCGGCCAATCATTCACCAAGCACCTCACACCACCCTGCGTCTTACCTTTATTTCAACGATGCCAGGTCAATTACAAACCTGTACTTCACATCACTTTTTACCATACGTTCATAAGCTTCGTTTATTTCCTGCATCTTAATCACCTCTACATCGGCTACTATATTATGTTCGGCGCAGTAGTCCAGCATTTCCTGTGTTTCTTTGGTACCGCCGATCATACTGCCGATAATGCTGCGGCGGTTGGTAAGCAGGTTACCGGCAGGCACTTCTGATGGTTTCGGGGGTAATCCTACAATCAGCATCTTGCCGTTTAATGCCAGCAAATTAAGATAGGTGGTATAGCTGTGGTTGGCAGATACAGTGTTTAATATCACATCAAAATAGCCCTTATATTTTTTCATTTGTGCTTGGTCGCTGGTAAGCACAAAATTGTGCGCTCCCAATTCCCGTGCATCTTTTTCTTTTGAAGGAGACGTGCTCAGCATAGTAACTTCTGCGCCAAATGAAGCTGCAAACTTTACCCCCAGGTGGCCTAAGCCGCCAAGACCCGCCACTGCCACTTTAGTACCCTTTGTAACGCCGGCATAGCGCAATGGCGAGTAGGTGGTGATACCCGCGCACAGCAGCGGCGCTACCGCCTTTAAATCAAGTTTGGGGGATATACTGTACACATAACGTTCGTCAGTTACTATATGGGTGGAGTAACCACCCTGTGCAATGGTTTTACCATCGCGCTCCAGCGCGTTGTAAGTGCCTGTCATACCTTCTGCGCAATATTGCTCAAGTTGCTGCCGGCAATGGTCGCATACCCGGCAGGAATCTACCATTACGCCCACACCGGCTAAGTCGCCTTCTTTAAACTTTGTTACATGGGCACCAACTTTCACCACCTTACCTGCAATTTCATGTCCCGGCACCATGGGGTACATAGAGCCGCCCCATTCATCGCGTGCCTGGTGAAGGTCACTGTGGCATACACCGCAGTACAGTATTTCCACGTGTACATCATGCGGGCCAACCTCGCGGCGTTCAAAATCGTACGGTGCTAAAGGCGTTGCAGGCGAATATGCTGCATAAGCTTTTGTGGCTATCATATAACAAATGTTTTTAGTTTCTTTTGAGGCAACAAAATTAACTATTGAATAGTTCGTTGCAGACTAAATAATTTGTTAGTGCAGAAGGTACGGTAAACATTGCCGTTTAATCATTCCATTATATTTGTGCTAACTTTATGCATCATGGCAACACACAGGTATAACCCTTTATTAAAAAGCAATAATGATACCGGCTTTGGCAGCAATACCACTACGGTAGGCGGCAGGTTTATTAATAAAGACGGAACCTTTAACATGCGCAAAGAAGGCCTGCCAGTGTGGCAAACTTTCAGTATTTACCACACTATGCTTAGCCTGCCCCGCTGGAAGTTTATCTCTGTCATATTAATATTTTTTTTCAGCATTAACCTGTTTTATACATTATTATACGTGATTGCAGGTTTTGACCAGTTTAGCGGTATGATAGCTGCTACCAACCTGCAAAAGTTTAAAGAGATATATTTTTTCAGCACTGAAACTTTCACCACAGTAGGCTATGGCCGTGTAAACCCCGTGGGGGATGCAGCCAACTTTATTGCCTCCATTGAGGCGCTTACCGGTTTCCTGTCGTTTGCTATTGCCACCGGTTTAATTTATGGGCGGTTTTCGCGCCCCAAGGCTTACCTGGTTTTTAGTGAACACGCTCTTGTAAGCCCTTATAAAGATAAAACCGGGCTGATGTTCCGTTTCGCCTCCTATAAAGACAACCATGTGCTTACTAATGTGGAGGTAATAGTTACCATAGGCTTCCAGGTGCAGGAAGACGGCAGCGCCAGTTATAAATTTTACACGCTGTCATTGGAACGCAGCCGCGCCGACAGCCTGCCCCTGAACTTTACCGTAGTACACCCCATTGACGAACAAAGCCCGTTGAATGGTTTTAGCTGGGATGATATGCGGGCGGCGGATGTAGAGCTGTATGTGCTGGTACGCGGTTTTGATGATGTGTACAGCAATGTTGTGCTGCAGCGCACAAGCTATACCTACCAGGAAATAAAATTCAACGCTAAGTTTATACCTATGTACCGCGAAAGCGATAACGGCAATACCACGGTACTTGAGCTGCACAAGCTGAATGAATACAGGGACTTGGTTAATTAACTGCGGGTTATTGCAATTATCAGCCGCTTCAATAAAGGTGAAGAATTAAGGCCGTCACCCTACTTCCCATCACCGGAGATTTCGCTTTTTATCTCCCCCCTTCTCTTTCCCTTTTTCACTTAACTCCGTCTATCGTTTGTCGTTTCACCTCTCACGCCCGTTGCATCCCCTTTCCCTTTTCATTTTTCACCTTTACGTTTGTCGCTCGTCATTCCCCTTTCACTTTTCCCTTTTCACCTCTACGTTTGTCGCTTGTCATTCCCCTTTCCCTTTTCATTTTTCACCTCTCACGTTTGTCGTTTGTCATTCCCCTTTCACTTTTCCCTTTTCACCTCTCACTTTTCACGTCTATCGTTTGTCATTCCCCTCCCGCCTTCTCACCTGCTCTTTACGTACACGCCCAGCCTGCTGAAGCCTAAAGAGGTAATAAAGCACAACCCTGCAATTACCCACCATAATGTATTATAACCTCTTTGTTCAATAATATTACTGCCAAACCATGGGCCCGCAATCTGCCCCACACTCCAGGCAATGGTGTAATAAGATGCGAACTGCCCGCGGTTATTTTCCTGCGTGCGGCTTACCCAGAAAGAGTTCATAAAAGGCATGGATAGTATTTCGCCTGTAGTCACTATGCCTACTGACAATATCGCTACCCAGCCAAGGTGCGGCATCAGGTTTAGCACGGTAAAACCAACACCCACCAAAAAAATACCCGTGCGTATAAAAGTTGTCAGCGGGCGCGTACCTTCCAGCGAGTACACCAGTATCATTTCAACGGTAACAATGATGATGCCGTTTAGTGTCATCAGTATGCCGATAAAACCCTCGTTTAAATGCCACTGCGTTTTATAAAACAGCGGCTCCATGCTGAACATCTGAAAAAAACAGGCGGCAAACATAATAGTAAGCACTATAAAAAACATATATGCCCTGTCATGGTAAGGCATAGGCACATTTACCTTTTCTTCGTGTTTAACAGTCCTTCTTTTGCTGCCGGTCTTTACAAACGGCAGCAGCCTTAGCAGCAGCCCTGCTGCCAGTATGTTGGTACAGCCATCTACCCAAAACAACAGGTGATAATTGATGGATGCTAAAAAGCCGCCTAATGCACCGCCTACAGCCCAGCCCATGTTAATAGCCAGGCGGTTAAGGGAGTACGAGCGTGTACGGTTTTCAACCGCGCTGTAATGCGCTATGGCAGTAGCGTTAGCCGGCCTGAACGACTCATTACAGGTACTTAATATAAACGTGCCAATACAAAGTGCCGCGTAGTTATGTAAAAAGCCAACTGTTATAAACATTACACCGCCGGCCAGTAATGCAGCCAGTTGCAGTGGATAAAAACCCCATTTGTCAACTATTTTACCGCCCGCAAATGCACCCAGTATAGCACCGCCGCCAAATAACGCCATTACAAATCCTGACTGCTCAACGCTGAAGCCGAGTTTTATGTGGCAGTACATGGTTAAAAAAGGCACTACCATAGTACCGCTGCGGTTAACCAGCATTACTATTGATAAACACCATGTTTCCCGTGACAGTCCCGAATAAGCCTTCCTGTATAAATTCCTTGCAGCCGAAACCATGCAGCAAAATTAATATGCCATTTTTTCAGCCATAACAAAACTTATACTTTGTTATACACACGGCAGTTTGCAGGGGCTAACTGGTAAAGCAGCTTAATTTTCCACCCGCGCGGCAGCATCTGTATGTGCGGCCTCCCAGCCGAGTATGGCCGTTTTTCGTGTGCTGCCCCAGTGGTACCCGCCAATTACCCCGGTGGCGCGTATTACACGGTGGCAGGGTATCAGGTAAGCTACCGGGTTGGCGCCTACCGCGCTGCCCACGGCACGGCTGGCATTGGGCGACTGTAGCTGCCCCGCTATGGCGGAATATGTGCTTACTTTACCGGCAGGTATGCGCAGCAGCGCCTCCCAAACTTTTAACTGGAATACTGTACCCTTAAGGTGCAGCTTTACCTGCTGCAGGTTGTGCCAGTCGCCGGTAAATATCTGCAGCGCATTTTGCTGCAGCATATCCGTTTTCTGGTTATACGCTGCCTGGGGAAAATGTTGCTGTAACTCCCGTAATGCCTCTTCAGTACTGCCCGCAAAAGCAATATGGCAAATACCTTTTTGCGTGCTGGCAATAATAATATTCCCGAAAGGTGTTTCTGCATAGCTGTAATTAATATACAGGTTTTCCCCGCCGTTTTTAAATTCGCCCGGCGTCATACCTTCAATGGTCACAAACAGGTCGTGCAGCCGGCTGGTACCGCTTAGGCCCGTTTCAAAACTGGCGTCAGCCAACGATGCATTGTTGTTCAGCAGGTGCTTGGCGTGCTCAAGGCTTATGTACTGTAAAAATTTTTTCGGGCTAACGCCTGCCCAGTCTTTAAACAGCCGCTGAAAATGGTAAGGGCTTAAATATACCTGCCTGGCTACTTCGTCCAAATCAGGCTGCTGCTGAAAGTTATCTTTTATAAAGCGTATAGCTTTTTCTATGCGTTCATAATCTGTGTTCATGTTGTAAAAGTACTTTCGCCCGCAGGCGGTTTCAACCTGATTATTGCTGTTTATCCCACCCTGTAATATACATCCCCAGGCCCTCTTGTTTGCCGGGCTTTTAAAAATTATGCCCTTTAATCATCCGTCACCCCCGCCGGGGGAGAAAGGAGGAAAAGGGAGGAATGCAATTTTACATAAAATATTAATTTTCAACTATTTACACAAAAAATTCACACAAATTTTTTACAATCCACCTACTTCCATCCCCGCTTAGCGTCCTTAATGTCGCTAAAGTCCTTAACCACGCTGTAGCGGAATATGCCCGGCCAAAAGGAGGATGAGGGAGGAATGCCTTTTTGTACAACCAATTCATTTTAAGCAAGTTAATTAATAATGCAATCATTTTTTAAACAAATTCAATTTTCTGCCAGCCTATATCAGGCAACTACAGGTAAATAGAAAAAAGGGTGGGGTGTCCGCAGTAAACTGTAAAAATCTTAAAGATTTTTTTTAAAAAGGGCAGCATTAGTAATGATTAATAAATAGAATAAACTCCGCTACTTTTACATACAACCAAACCCTGCGTATGCAAAAGCTTTATTTATTGCTTATCCTGTTAACTCCTTACTACCTGTCTTTTTCGCAGGTGGGTATTGTTAACGCGGGCAATGGATATATAAATGTGCGTAATACACCGTCTGTTAAATCACCGGTTACTGATACGCTCCAAAATGGCTTCATCATATACAGCATTGATGCTGAGCACGGCTGGCTGCTTGTGGATTATTATAAAAACGGCCAATATCTCACCGGCAATATTCACCAGTCTGGCATTACTTTCTTAAACAGCTTTAAGCCTTTTGCAAAAAAAATAATTAACGACTCAACAATCTGCCTGCAGTATAATGACACAATAATTACAATAACAACAGGTGTCTTCAAAAAACAATCTAATGCAGTGCAATATGATAACAACAGTAAAGACATAATAAAATCTGTCAACGGCAAAACCGTTTATGGCACTGGTGGCTGGCTGCCACGGCGGCAATACACACAAATATCATTACAAACCGGGCGTAAACTAACCACCTTAAACACAAACCTCTTAAACGACCTCTTCGAGCCAGTGCTGCAGGCTACTGACGCTTTTATAACAAATTATGGTGTTATATACCTTACGGCATCCAACAGTGATGCTGCAGGCGCTTATATTGTTGTTTGGATATTTAAGCAGAAGGGCAGCATAACCCGGCAGGTGTTTAGGGGCGAATAATACAGCCAGTTCTAAAAGCAATCTATTCATTACACCCGTATTCCCCGGCAAATTTTATATTTATAACTGCTCAGCATGGCTTACACAGGGCTTTAGTTAACATTTTAACCCTAAAAACACCTATTTTATACACCTGCTATAAAAAGGCTATGCCTAATTTTAGGCCATTATGAAGCAAGCCATCCATGTAATCAAACAATTGCTATCCGTATTAACGTATCTTCTTTTCACGGTTGCTGCCGCAATAACAATCTTCAGCAATGCCGGTGCCTCGGTTACCGGGTATAAAAAAACAGGCAGCAGTGTAATATATACACTTGATAAAGGACTGATGAAAATTACTATTTGCAGCAGTGATATTATAAGGGTGCAATACACTTTATTAGACAGCTTCCCCTCAAAAACATCTCTGGTGGTCATCAACCCGTGGACACAACCGGCGGCATTTACCGTATCTTCTTCCGGTAGCAGCATTATTATTAGTACTGCAAAGCTTAAGATATTTGTTGATAAAGTTACCAATGCCATTACTTATCAAAGTAGCGGCGGCACTACCATCCTGGCAGAATCTCCGGCTAATAAAAGCATGACTGCTGCAACCATAGCCGGCATAAGCACGTATAACTGTGCAACGCAGTTCAACTCTCCCGTTAACGAGGGTTTATTTGGTCTTGGCTGCCACCCGCTGGACAGCCTGTCCATCAATTACAAGGGCCGTAACCAGGACCTGGCCATCCGGTACCTTACAGGGGCTATACCGGTACTGCTTTCCACCAGCGGCTACGGGTTAATGTGGGATAATTATGCTGCATCCAATTTTTACGGCGCTGAAGAAGGCAACACCAGGTACAGCTACATATCTGAAAGCGGTAATATGGTGGATTACTATTTTTTCTACGGGCCTTCGTTTGACCATATTATTGCATCCTACCGCACCGCAACCGGCAAAGCGCCAATGTTTGGCAAATGGGCCTTCGGGCTTTTCCAGTCGCAGGACAGGTATAGGACACAGGCACAGGTACTTGAGCCTGTAAAAGGTTACCGCGACAACCATATACCGGTTGATGTAATTGTACAGGATTGGTATTATTGGGAGCCGTTGCCAATCGGCTCACATGTTATGAACCCGGCCAATTACCCCAACCCCAAAGCCATGGTGGATGAACTGCACAAGGCCAACCTGCACGGCATGATTTCAATATGGCCTGTTTTTGGCAGCGGCACCAATAACTTTAACGCCCTTAAAGCCATGGGCGGCCTTACCGGCATTACATGGGACAACGTGGTTACACACACTTTTGATACTTATTACGATGCCCACAACCCCAAAGCGAGGGAACTGTACTGGCAGCAGGCCCGTGACAGCCTGGTAAAACGTTATGGCTGGGATGCCTGGTGGATTGACCAGTGCGAACCTGACAACGGCACGCTGCTTGACGAACGCCGCAAAGCCATATTTTATACAGGCAGAGGCATTGATTATTTTAACACCTACTCACTGGTACATACTGACGGTATTTATAAGGGCTGGCGGAGAGACATCCCGGGCAAGCGGGCCTTCTTCCTGGCAAGGCAGGCATTTGCGGGGCAGCAGCGCAATGCAGCCACGCTTTGGTCGTCGGATATTACCTGCACCTTTGATGCCTTTAAAATACAGGTGCCGCAAGGTATTAATGCCTGCACATCGGGTATTCCGTATTGGACATCTGATATTGGCGGTTATCATTTTCACTGGCAGGCGCCTGACTGGTCAACCCCCGCCAACCGGGAGTTGTTTACCCGCTGGTTCCAGTTTGGTGCATTCTGCCCTGTTTTCCGCATACACGGCAAAGGTGAAAGGGCGCTCTTCAGTAAAAACTGGGACAATAAAACAAAAGAAATCCTGCTTACGTACGATAACCTGCGCTACCGGCTGCTGCCTTATATTTATTCACTGGCGGCAAAGGTTACCATGAATGATTATACTATCATGCGCTCACTCGCGTTCGATTTCAGGACCGATACGGCAGTGTATAATATAAAAGACCAGTATATGTTCGGGCCCGCCTTTTTGGTAAACCCGGTAACGGAACAGCTATACACGGGCAATCACCCGGTAAGCGGCGATAAAACCCGGCAGGTGTACCTGCCCAAAACGCAATGGTATAATTTCTGGACGGGCGAAGCCTTGCCCGGCGGCCAAACTATTAACGCCTCCGCCCCTATTGAAACCATGCCGCTGTACGTTAAAGCTGGCTCAATCGTCCCTATGGGGCCGTTTGAAGAATATGCAACGCAAAAACCTGCAGATACGCTTGAACTGCGTATATACCCTGGGGCCGGCAGCAGCTTTACGGTGTACGAAGATGAGAATGACAATTACAACTACGAGAAGGGCGCTTACGCAACATTTACTATTAGCTGGAATAATGACGCAAAACAATTAACGGTAAGCAACCGGCAGGGTAGTTTTGCCGGTATGCTTAAACAGAGGGTGTTTAGGGTAATTATGGTAAAGCCCGGCCACGGTGCAGGTGTTGGCATTACGCAAAATGCTGATAAAACAATTATATACAACGGTAAGGCAGTTACTGTAAAAATGTAACAAAGGGTTTTGCAGGCAACCATTCATCAAAAACTATCTTACCAAAATTTACTTTCATTACCTTTCAGCCTAA
>DASZUX010000203.1:0-2254 GCA_035547455.1 Chitinophagaceae bacterium | reverse complement strand
GCTAATCCCATGCAAATGGTACTTACAGGCGATGAAATTAGTTTTATAGTATCATAAATAACCATGCCGCTGGTAACCATACCGCCGGGGCTATTAATATAAAATTTAATCTCTTTACCCGGCTTATCTGCTTCAAGCAACAGAAGTTTGTTTACTACCTCTCTTGCAGATTTATCGTCCACCTGTCCCCATAAATACACTGAACGTTTGTCAAGAAACAACTGCTCCATGCGTTTTAACAGCAGGGATGATTGTTCCGGCTTATCATTGTTTTCTTTTTCATTTTCTTCGTTGTCATCCATCCTGAAAGGATTCATATATTTTAAATCTGTCATAATGCTGCTCTTTTGTTTGTGTTTTATTCGGTAATTCCTGTCTTACTTCTTTTCCTTGCGGGGGTTGGTATGCAATACTTCGTCAATAAGGCCGTATGCCTTACTTTCTTCCGCAGTCATCCAAAAATCTCTGTCACAGTCCACTTCCACTTTAGCAATATCCTGCCCGCTGTGCTGCGAAATAATATTGTACAGTTCGTGTTTTATCTTCTTAATTTCTTTTGCGGTAATACCAATATCTGTGGCCTGGCCGCCAATTGCACCACTGGGCTGGTGCAGCATTATGCGGCAATGCTTAAGGGCACTGCGTTTGCCTTTTACACCGGCACACATTAAAATAGCGCCCATGCTGGCAGCCATACCTGTACAAATAGTTGCTACATCCGGGCTTACAAATTGCATGGTATCATAAATACCGAGACCTGCATATACGCTGCCGCCGGGGCTATTTATGTACATCTGTATGTCCCTTTGCCTGTCGGTGCTGTCTAAAAACAGCAACTGCGCGGTTACTATATTTGCCACGTAATCATTAATGGGCTCGCCCATAAAAATAATCCTGTCCATCATTAGCCGGCTAAACACGTCCATGCTGGCCACGTTTAAGGGCCTTTCCTCAATAATATACGGGGTTAAATTTGTAAAGTTGTTGGTGTGCTGGCGGTATTTATGCAGAGTGGCGCTGCTAATACCCTGGTGTTTTACTGCGTATTGTTCAAATTCCTTTCCAAAATCCATAATATTTATTGTTTATACGATGAAAATATGCTATTTGCTCAACAAATCCGTGTTCCAAATACCATGCAAATAAAATAATACGGACAAAAGGGCAGGCCGGATGAAAGAGCTGGCCTGTTTAAATACCAATTTTGGCGTTACGGCATAAAGTCATCTTCGTCTTTAGGGGCATATTTATCAAAAACTTTATTGATCGCCCCTGCAAACAAAGGAAATTTTTCGGCCGCAAAGTTTTTGATTATCTCAATAGCCTTATATGCCTGTTGTTCGGTCAGGCCTTCGGCGGTTAAACGGTTTACCAGTTCCTGCATTTTGTGCCTTTTAGGGCTACAATATAGGCATTTGTAAAACAAAAAAGTCCCGCCAGCGGGGCAGGACCTTTCAATATGTAAAGTCTGCGATTTTAGTGGTGATGATGGTGTACTTTATGGGCAAAATCGTCAGCACTGATGGGTTCTTCAGTAGCCTGCACCTGGTTTTCCAGTGCATTAAACATTTTAGTAGTTTGTATTTGCGCATACGCCTGGTCAACAAATTTTTTATCATTCAGCATGCGTTTGGCGTAATCATCAAGCCATGACAGGTCTCCCAAGGCCTGGCCGCCCATATAGCTAACCATTTGCTGCCTTGCATAGTCAAAAATTTCTTCAGGCGTAACGCTAACATTATTGTCTTTAATAAGTTTCGTTGAAATAAGCGACCACTTTAACTGGTTAATAAAGGTAGGTAGTTCTTCGGCAGCCTCTTCCTCGGTGCGAGGCTGTTCAACTCCATTTTGCAGCCAACGTTTCAGGAAGCTTTCAGGAAATTCAAGATGGGTATGGTCAACAAGATGATGATAAATCTGGTCTTGTAGCTGGTTGCTGCTTTGCGCTTTAAAATGGTTTTCAATATCCTCCTTTACAACTGCACGAAATTCTTCTTCTGTTTTTATGCCTTTGCCGGGGTAAGCGGTTTCAAAAAATTCTTCAGTCAATTCTGCTTTTTCCACCAGCCCCACTTTGGTAATGGCCATGGTAAAGTATTTTTCTGCAGCGGCAGTTTCTTCTTTGTCAAGGCCTAAATCGCCCATCACCCATTCGCGTTCTTTATCCTCAAAGGCCTTGCTTAACTGTATAATAATGCTGTCGTCTTTTTTCTTGCCCATCAACTCCTCTTTTACAGGCCCGGCAAAATACTTT
>DASZUX010000202.1:0-11503 GCA_035547455.1 Chitinophagaceae bacterium | reverse complement strand
TTGAGGTAATACGGATTTTGCCGTATTGTTTATTAAAAATGGATGGCAAAGGTAAGTGTTAAATTACAACCGCCCAACAGAAAACCCTGTTTTTTGCCGGCAATAAGCATAAAATTGGAAAAAAAGACCCTCTTTTGCTTAAAATTGCTGGCACAGTCGTTGCAAATAAAGCTACAAACAGCCATTTAACAAGCATTTTAATCCCATGAAATTTCGTTTAAAAGACACCTGGGCTATTATAAAATGTACCCTTGGCGATTTCTCCACGTACAAAATCGCCACATTAAGCGCCGCTCTTGCCTATTATACCATTTTTGCAATGGCACCTATGCTTATTATTATTATATGGCTCTGCGGACTTTTTTTAGGCCGGGACGCCATAGAAGGCCAGATGTTTAGCGAAATACGCTCCTTTATAGGTGACGGTGCTGCCGCACAGGTGCAGGAGATCATTAAAAATGCCACACTTTCCAAAGCCGGCGTATTTGCCTCCATTGCAGGCATTGCATCGCTTGTACTGGCAGCAACAGGCATATTTACCCAGATACAGGACTCCATCAACTTTATATGGCAGCTAAAACCAAGCCCCAAAAAGGGTATATGGAAATTTGTGCTGAACAGGCTGCTTAGTTTTTCCATGCTGCTGAGCCTGGGCTTTATTTTAATTGTCTCTCTTTTTATTAATACCCTTATGGACGCTTTTTCCGCAAGGCTTGTGGCATTTTTCCCCGGTATTGCGGTTCCCCTGGCTTATGCAATTAACCTAACCCTCACATTTCTTGTGATAAGTGTTTTATTTGGCGGCATTTTTAAGGTGCTGCCCGACGCCCGCATACAGTGGAAAGATGTACGCGCCGGCGCCATTACCACCGCCATTCTTTTTATGATTGGCAAGTTTATAATTACCTATTATATCTCCAAAACCCGCCTTAACAGTACCTATGGCGCTGCCGGCTCCGTTGTAATAATTTTATTGTGGGTGTATTACTCATCTATCATCCTTTACCTTGGCGCCGCCTTTACCAAGGAGCATGCAAGGGAGAAAGGCCGCCATATCTATCCTAACGATTACGCGGTATTCGTGCTGCAGGTTGAGCGCGAAACAAAAGCTTCGCTGCAATCAGTGCCCGGCAACAAGCCGGTAACCAGGCAGGATAACACTGAAACAGTGCAGAAAGAATAAGCCCGCAGGTCTTTTCCCGCGGGCCTGTTGAGGGTTTATGCTAAAAATATTATAGTCTTACGCCCAGGTTAATGCTCCATATCCTGTACTTGTTCTTGTCGTTATTATTGTCCTGTGTGCTGCCTATTTTTGCCAGACCCAGGCCATAGTTAACGCCTATCATAAACCGCTGCACTTCTACACCGGCCATAAAGTTTACACCGTAATCAAACCTTCTCAGCTTGCTTACGCTGGCATCTTCCTGTTCTGACGTAGTGGGGTCATCGTCGTTAAACTGTATGTTTTTGCTGTATGAGCTGGTTACACCTGCAATATCGCGTGTACCTTTAACCTTACCGCCTATACCCATGGCAACATAAGGGCCGGCGCCGGCATAAAAACGGGATTGATTATCCACCGGGAATTTAATTACCAGGTTTGCTGGTAGCTCCAGGTAAAGCGGGTTAAACTTTACCTTGTAATAATTGGCATCTTGTGTAGGCCCGAAATACGATTCGGTTTTTGACCCTTTGCCATTCAGGTAAAGCCCTGTTTGAAAAGAAAGCACATCTGCAATCGGCACATCGCCTAAAAAACCCACGTTAAAGGTTGCAAGACTGTTGGCATCGTTTACCGAGCCATCACTGTTTACCGAGATATTGGAGAAATTTACACCACCTTTCAGGTATAATCCACCGGGGTTGTTTTTAGTGCTTTGCGCATTTGTCAGTACTGCAAAAGCGGCCATCGAAAACATGGTTACAATCAGCTTTTTCATAGTGTTATTATTTTTAACACCATGCAGGCCAAACGCCATGCCATACTATTCAATAAAATGTTAATACCCCCGCCGTACTAAACTTTTTACGATTTCATATTTACAAACTGCAGGGGAAAATTGAGGCTTGATGCCTTAAGACTGGCAATTACCTCTTGTAAATCGTCTATTTTTTTGCCCGTAACACGTACAATATCATCCATAATCTGCGCTTGTACTTTCAAACCTGAATCTTTTATAACCTTCACTACCTTTTTGGCATCATCCTGCTTAAGCCCGTTGGTTACCTGCACTTCTTTTTTTACTATTTTGCCGCTGGGGTAAGTTTCTTTTTCAAAATTAAACGCATTGGCATCAATGCCCTGTTTTATGCCGCGGCTTAACAATACGTCAACTACCTGTTTCATTTTCATATCGCTTTCTGCTTCCAGCTTTACTATAAACTCTTTTTTGTCAAGTTCTACTGAAACAGGCGAATCCCTGAAATCAAACCTGTTGCCTATTTCTTTCTTTACAACGTTTATCACGTTATCAAGTGTCTGCAGGTCAACCTTGCTGGCTATATCAAATGAAGGCATATAAATTTGTTTTAAGCCTGTAAAGATAGTTTATTTAACTATTTTGGTTATTACGCACGGTTTTATCAAAAGTAGTAACACATTAAAAAATTTCGGTTTTTTTGTTTGGGTTTTATCAGCCGTTTACATTTCCCGTCGTTCTTCCGGCAAATCCTCAAAAACTATTAATGAGTATGGTTTTTAATACTTAAGTACAGTGCAGGTTGTTTTAATGTTCCGTCCCCTCGTTTTATCAATCCTGCTGTAAACCCCAGTTAATAAGCCATCTTACTTCTTCTGGTACGGTATCGGTTCTTGTACCGGTATGCTTGCCAAGCCGTACAATAATCATTTTTTTGCGGGGTATTACAATAATATACTGCCCTAAAATACCGCGGGCATAAAATATGTCTTCGTGCTTAGGGTCAATCCACCACTGGTAACCATAATACCTGCATTTATTACCTGCCTGGTCGGTTATATTGCAGGGTTTTATTGAGTTTGCAAAATAAGCGCTGTCAATAACGGGCATGCCGTCAATTTTACCGCTGTCAAGCATCAGTTTTCCTATCCTTGCAAAATCGCGCACATTGCTGTTAAAACAGCAATACGCTTTTTCATACCCGCCGCCGTGGTCAGTGCTCCACACCGCGTCATGTTCTGCGCCCAGCGGTTGCCACAGCTTTTCGGCAGCATAATCACTAAGGCTTTTCCCCGTGGCTTTTTCCACTACCAGGCCCAGCAATTGGGTGTCGCCTGATTTATATTTGTGCAACGTTCCCGGTGTGTTTATTATTTTTACACCTACCGCGGTTTTATACAAATCGCTGCCGTAATAAAGCTCCGTGGTAACCGAAAACGGGTTGGCGTAACTTTCGTCCCAGTCGCTGCCGCTGCTCATGGTAAGCAGGTCCGCAATCCGCACTTTTGCCTTCTCTCCTTTTTTAAACTCCGGTATAAAATCACCGGCAGGCTCATCAACGCTTTTTATAAAGCCGTCGTGTATGGCAGCGCCAACAAGCAGGCTGGTAATGCTTTTAGCCATGGAGAAGGAGCCTGATTTTGAAGTATCGCTGTAGCCGTCCCAATACTTTTCAAAAACAATATTGTTATTTTTTACCATCAGCAAACCAACGGTGCTAAGGCTCTCCATTTCATTGTTCAAATCGGCGGGGTAAGCAATGGTATTTTTTGCGGCGGCTTCGGGCCAGGGTTTGCCTTTGCCTGCATGTACGGTATTATTGCTGAATATTTTATAATCATCAATATTGGCAAAATTGTACCATACTGCTTTAAAAAGGTAAAACCTGCCTGTTACAGTGGCGTACAATGAAAAAGCTGCGATTATGAAGAGGATTATTAATCCTGTTCTTTTTAAGAATTTCTTCATGGTTGAATATTTATACAGGAAGATAAAGATTAACTTGTTTTACAGCGGGTTATCTTTCTTTTTTTAGCACTCCGTTAAGCAAATATTCCTGTTTCTTCCGCATTTTCCGGTACGAAAAAGAGGGAAAGAGGGAGGAAAAAGACTGGAATTTGTATTGACCGTTTTACACGCTGCCGGGGGAAAAAGTAGTGTACATACCGGTGTGCCTGCTTGTGATACAGTATTGTCATAAATGAGTTGTTGCTAAATAAAGGAAATATAGTTTGAGGGAGATTTGGGCGGGGCTGCTGGGGGGGCAGCCGTCGGCTGGTGCTGCTTTTCCTGCTGCTCCTTCCATTTCCTTACTTCTTCTGCAGCATTAACAGTGGGTTGCGGGGCATCCATGTCATCTGCACCCAGGTTCATTGTAATATGCCAGTCCTGTGTATCTTCCTTCTTTGTGGGGTGCAGCCCGTAATTGCACTTAAGGTCAAATATAAGCCCGCTGGTACTCCCCTCCCCGTTTACCAGCGCCTCCAGCTTGCGCGCAAGCACCGTGTAGCGTATCAGCCGCACGGTGGCCGCATAATTCTTATTTCGTTCCAGGGCGGCAAGGTCATTTTCCTCCAGCCCTGCAAAACAGCAAAAACTGTCAATACTGTAAATAAGCCGTTTGGGCAACTGCACAACAGTGCCGCGGTAACGTACAGGCTCAATATGCTCATCACATTGGGCACAAAAGGCCTTCCATTTTTCTTTTAACTTTCCCGGTGATATTTTGTATGCCATACCATGCTTTAGCATATATATAAAAACAGGGGGGGTGTCCGCTATTTTGGGAAAATATTTTTTTTAAAAAGAATATTTAAGCGGTAAAAGGCATGTAAAAGAAAGCCCGGACAAAAACCAAAAGGGCAAAGCTGATACCGCTATAGAGGTAAATACAAAACCTGGTGAATTATTGAATATCTGCTTAGCGTTCCCGTAAACAAGGCAACAAGCTTTAGTTTATTGATATTTGTTATCGTTATTATCGGTTATATTTTTGTAGATTGGTTATGTTGAAACAATATCCTCTTTTTTATCGGCAACCAAATAGTAATTTAAGGCTAAATCATCAAAGTATAAACCTTTTTCAAAATGGATATAAATATTGATAATATTAAAAGGTTAATTGACCAAGTCAGAACAATTAGCTTTTGGGGCCGGCTTTTTAGATGGATAGGGATTAAGCAACTTGTTTTAGAAGCCGCGACTGATTTGCAAAAATTTGTTACTACAGCAAGTAACCTTCAGGAACAATATAATGAACTTAAAAATGACAGATCGCTTTTAGCAGGGGAATTGGAATTAACAAAAAGGACTTTAATAATACAGGCAAAAGAAGTTGAAGATTTAAAACAAACTATATCGCTGAACAATAATAGAATTACCCAATATTCTGCAGATATTGCCGCTAAAATACAAACAATCGAAAATGCTGAAAGAAGGATTATTGAACTTGATACTGATAACAAATTGCTCATTCAGAAAAATGAACAACTTGAAAAATCTAATAAGAAATTAGGCGAGGACGCTGCAACATCAGGAGAGAACGTAAACAACCTTTCAAAAAGAAAAGCCGAACTGGATTTGGAGGTACTAGGATTAAAAAAAGATTTACAGGCAACTCAACAGGAAGTTGAAGAGTTAAAGGAAAAAAACACTCAATTTGTATCAAACGAGGAAAACAGGAAAATTGAACATGCTAATGCGGTATCAACACTTAACAGTATTCAGCAGGAAATAAAAGCGACCAGGGATAAAGAAATAGAGGATAGGCATTTGGCTGAATTGAATCATCTTGAAAACTTAAAAAATACCTGGTCTAATCATCAGGACTGCGTTAAACAAGCCATAAAAGCAATTTGTAATAAACACATAATTGAGTATGTTGACAAAGTTCCATTCAAAGGTGATCCGGATAATACGTTGAAAATTTCGGATGAGTTTATAATTTTTGATGCTAAAAGCCCGCGTGGAGAAGATCTTAAGAACTTTCCCAGGTATTTAAAGGAGCAGGTAGAAAGCGCAAAAAAATATGCTAAACTTGAAAGCGTTAAGAAATGGATATTTTTGGTAGTTCCGCATAACACGCTGGAATCTATTGATACATACGTACATCACCTGGCAGACTATGATGTTTTTATTATTTCTGCAGACGCGCTTGAACCGGTAATATTAAGCCTGAAAAAAATTGAGGATTATGACTTTGCAGAGCAACTGAGCCCGGAAGAAAGGGAAAATATCTGCAGGGTATTAGGCAAGTTTGCACATTTGACAAAAAGGCGAATTCAAATTGATACTTTTTTTATCAAACAATTTATTGAACTTGCCTATAAAGCAGAAAGTGACCTGCCAAAAGAGTTTCTGGACAAAGTTGTAGAATTTGAAAAGGCTGAAAAGCTAAATCCGCCAACTGAAAGAAGATCAAAACAAATCAGTTTGAAAGATTTGGAAAAGGATACGGCAAAACTTAGAAACGAAACCAGTACAAAAGGCATTGCGGTGATAGAAGATGTCATTTCAATTGCATTAAACAACCTGCCCCTTTATTCAGATACTGAAAATAACGGTCAATAAGCTCAATATTACAATTAACACAGCAGGTCTCGCCTGCAGAATTCCTTTAACTTTATTTTTCTCCTGTCAGCCTACACACCTTCCAGCCCGTACATTTTCAGCACATCGGCGGGTACGCCTTTCCAGTTATTGGGCGTGTTACCCCTGTACCCCAAATCCTCTATCCCCAATTTACTGGTAAAAAAACCTATAGCCGTTAAGTCACGCATCTTGTTAAAAAATGTCACGCCCGCCTGCATCTCCGGCGCGGCCTGCGCGGGGTATGCAATGGCGCTTACCATTGCGTCCTGCTGCTGCGGGGTACAGCTTTTAAACTCGTTATTATATAGGTTAAGGCATTTTACATCAAGCCAGCGCAACCCGCCGCGCATGGGTAACTGGTGTTCCGGCTCATCCTTCACAATAAACTCAATAAACTCCGGCACTTTGGCATCTGTGGCGCTGCCGCTGCGCCCGTCTTTGGGAATAATAATATCGGCCAGCACCGCAATAGTCGCCATTTCGTGGGCATTAAAAAACTTTTCCTGCACCAGTTCTTTTTCCCTGCTTACTTCAAACGGTTGCCTGCCTGTTTCATCCCCGCCTGCAACTGTTTCAGTTTTGCCTGCTGTGCCGGGTTTGCAGGCATCTAATAAAACGCCTGTAGCAGTGGCAAGGCCCAGGGCTTTAAGGCTTTCTCTCCTGTTCATACCTTAAATATTTTGTTTTTGCTTTTGTTCAAGAATGTATTCCGCCGTGCGCATGGCAAGGGCAAGTATCGTCCAGGTGGGGTTCTTTTCTGACTGTTGCACGAACATGGAACCGTCTGTTACAAAAAGATTTTTACAGTCATGTGCCTGCCCCCACTTATTCAAGGCGGATTTTTTAGGGTCATCGCCCATACGCACAGTGCCTACCTCGTGTATGCCTTTGCCCGGGTTTGAAAGCCCCCAGTTATTTTCCGGCCCCGAAGGCGGAATAAGCGGTATGGCGTTAAGTGATTTGATGATGGCGCCCACGGTTTCTGTCATGTGCTTAGCCTGCTTTATTTCATCGCTGCCCCACTCATAATGAAAGCGCAGTACCGGTATGCCGTATTTATCCACCACGCTGTTATCAATTTCGCAATAGTTGGTCTCTTTGGCAACATCAGTGCCATGGCAGCCTACCCCTGCAAACGTGCCGTAAAAACGGCGGTAATCATCCTTAAGGCTCTTGCCAAAACCGCCGCCGGGTTTCATTTTGCCTGCAGCATCGGGTACATATCCGTTTATCAGCGGAACGATGGAACCTTCAAACCCAAAATACCCGCCGTACGATGGCATCATCATGCCGCCGAATATTTCCAGGTGGTAGCCGCGGGGAAAATCAAGTTTCTGCCTGTCTGCCCACCAGGGTGCATATACATGCAGGCTGCCCACACCGTCTTCGTTAAACCGCGGCCTGTTCAACAGTTGCGGCAGTATAACAGCACCCCCTGTTTGGGTGGAGTCATGCAGGTACTTACCCACCACATTGCTGCTGTTGGCCAGCCCGTTAATATGCTGTGCCGTTTTTGAATTAAGGAGTATGCGGGCAGACTCGCAGGTACCGGCTGCAAGCACCACGGCTTTAGCATTTACCACGTACTCCTGCATATCGTCTTTGCTTACGTAGGACACACCCGTTGCAAGCCCGTTGTTGTCTGTAATAATTTCTCTCACAACCGCGTTGGTAAGCACGGTAAGGTTACCCGTTTTTATGGCGGGTATTACAAGGCATGACGAAGATGAAAAATCGCCATACACCTTGCAACTGCGGTTACACTGGCCGCAGTAAAAACATTGCCCCCTGTTTTTATTACCGGGCAGCGGCGCCGTAAGTACCGAACCCCTGCCGGGTATAACTTTTATACCCAAACCGGTGGCGGCTTTTTTTATAAACAATTCCCCCAGGCGCGGTGGCGGTGGCGGAAGAAAAATACCATCGGGGTCGTTCTCCAGGCCTTCATTGCTGCCATATACGCCTATCAGTTGGTCAACTTTATCGTAATAAGGTTTTATGTCATTGTATGTTACCGGCCAGTCGTCGCCTGCGCCGTATGCAGTGCGGCACTTAAAATCCTTAGGCCCCATCCGCAGGGATATGCGGCCCCAATGGTTGGTGCGCCCGCCAAGCATTTTAGCGCGGAACCATTCAAACTTTGTATTGCCTTTTTGCGTGTAAGGCTCGCCGTCTATTTCCCAGCCGCCGTAGGCTGCATCAAAATCGCCCATAGGCCTTGTTGCATTACCACCGCGCCGCAGCGACTGGTAAGGCCATTGCAGTTGCCTTGAATCTTTTGCAGGGTCAAAAAAAGGCCCCGCTTCCAGCATCAGTACTTTTACCCCTGCTTTTGCCAGCGTATATGCCGTCATGCCGCCGCCCGCACCGGAGCCTATAACGGCAACTTCATATACCTGCCCTGTTTTTTTTATTTGCAGATCTCCCATAAGTTTCTTGAGGGTTTTTAATTTAATAGTAAAAACTGTATTGATAAACTATACACCTGCGTTTATGAATCATCTCGCCCCCTCATGGAGGGGGGTAGAACGTGTGTTATATAAACCCGCCGGGCTTTTACTATGAAATATTACCCATGCGCCCCTGCCATCAACAATCATCACTCCCTACCATGGACAATGAACTATTGACCATGGCTTAATAACTATGCCCCCCGCAAACACCCCGCTACGCATACGCCGCTGCAGTCGCTTTTTCCACCAGCTTTTTGGTAGCCAGTACACCTGCATCATCGTCAAGGTATTTGCTGTCTTTGGTGTACATTTTTATAAGGCCGCCTTCATACTCAATACTGCACCAGCCTTTAAAACCGGCATCCTTTATTATGCGGAACATTTTATAAAAATCGGTTTCCGTATCATTGCCGCTGGTGTCAAACACATGCGTTTTGGCATGTATGCCTTTGGCATAAGGCATCAGTTCTGCTATGCCTTTGTAACGGTCATATTCTTCCAGGCATTTTGTAGCCATATACCCGGCAATATCATTGGTGGCGGGCTTTGTCCTGTTAACACAAAAGTTGCCAAAATCAGCCAGGGTTCCGCAATGCGGGCTGTTCACCGCTTTCATTACGCCAGCCAGCCACGCGCCGTTGCACGATATGCCTATATGGTTCTCCACAATAACGTCAATATCGCTTTTACGGCCGTATTCAATAAGTGTATTAAGGCTGTCGGTGCTGGCTTTTGCTACTTCGGCAGGGTCGCCGTCGCCTTCCACATTTACCCTTATCATAAGGCAGCCAAGTGTTGCAGCAGCATCTATCCACTTGTAATGGTCTTCTATGGCTTTGGCGCGTACCTCTTTATTCAAATCGCCCAGTACGCCTTCGCCGTCAATCATTATGCGCAGGTTAAAACAGCCATTATCAAGGGCGCGTTTTTTAAGTTCATTTAAAAAGGTGGCATCCTTTGCCTTATCGGCAAAAAACATGGAGCAATAATCCAGCCCTTTAATACCAAAGGTTTTAATGGTTTTTGAAGGAAAGTCCAGCGGGTCTAATTGCTTTGTCCAAAACTGGCCGGCCAGCGAAAATTGGGATAACGCCAGTTTAAACGGGGCTTCTGTTTTATTGCCCGCATTCTTCATAAAGTCCGGCATGGTAGCTGCCATGCCCGCACCCGCAATGCCCATGGAGGCGGTGGCAAGAAAAGCTCTTCGTGTTTGTTTCATACGCAAGTTAGTTGTTCTATTTGGTAAAATTTACCAAATGAAGGTAAGTGTAATTATTCTATTTGGCAAAATTTACCAAATAGATTTTTATTTAATAATTTTGGCATGGTATGCAAACATTTGAAGAAGTTGAAGATTTTATTATTAACGGGTATAAAACATATATCCCCCATATTTCCCTTGACTGTGCCATTTTTGGCTACCATGATCACCAGTTGAAAATTCTTGTATCGCAACTGGAGGGTATGAACGGGCTTTGCCTGCCCGGCGGTTATATTAAACGCACCGAAACGCTTGACGAAGCAGCAGGCAGGATTGTGGAAGAAAAAACATCCATCACAGGGCTCTACCTGCAGCAGTACAAAACCTTTGGCGACCCTGACCGTATTAAATGGAACGAGCTTGACATGGACAGGTTAATTGAACGTGCGCCGGTATTCGCCAAAATAAAATCAAGCTGGCTGATGGATCAAACCATCTCTGTAGGTTACTATGCTATTACTGATTTTTCGCAGGTAACACCGCAGCCGGGCTTTATGTCTGACAGCTGCGAATGGTACGACATTGATAAACTGCCGCCGCTTTTATTTGATCATGACCAGATGGTAAAAGACGCCCTGCAGGCATTACGCCAGCAGTTGTACTACGCCCCTATTGCAGAAAAGCTGCTGCCTAAAAAATTTACGCTTACCGAGATACATTCTGTGTACGAAACCTTACTGGGCAAACGGCTGGATATACGCAACTTCCCCAAAAAGCTGGTATTTCTTGGCCTCATAAACAAGCTGAACGAAAAACGCAATATCGGCCCGCACCGCGCACCCTACCTGTACACTTTTAACAACAGGCAATACAGTAAGGCACTGCGAAAGGGAATTGCATTAACATAAAAGCAGGGCGTTAGGGCCTAAAAAACGCAAAGGATAGTAATACGGGCAACGTTAGTTTTTGCATTAGCCGCGGAAGAACAATACATCAATAAGTTTTAAACCTTCGAAACAGGAAGAATCGTCTTTCCGAAGCCCCGTAAGCGTAAAATATGTTATCTGTTCCGGTTATTGGTAAAAACAGCCTTGTGCCGTTATACGCCATCATTACGGCTGGTTAGCGCGGGTCGCCGTCAACATCTCCGTCACGCCTGCCTGTAAAGCCGGCAGCCGAAATTATGCCCGCGTATTCCCTGCTTTTAAATACATTCACACCGCAATTTCGTAAAATGAAGCGTACAATATTAATCTCACGGGTTTGGCTTGGTTTTCTTTACCTCGTATTCGGGCTTGATTATTTTTTTCACTTTATACCTTATACGCCGCATCATACCG
>DASZUX010000201.1:0-9080 GCA_035547455.1 Chitinophagaceae bacterium | reverse complement strand
AGTGGCTTTTACATTCTTGTCAATTTCAGCGGGGTCAATGTCCAGGTGAATTACTTTAGCCTGCTTTGCATATTTGTCAAGCCGGCCGGTAACGCGGTCGTCAAAGCGCATGCCTACCGCTATAAGTACGTCACACTCATTGGTAAGTACGTTGGGACCGTAATTGCCGTGCATACCCAGCATGCCTACATTAAGCGGGTGGCTGGTTTCCAATGCACTAAGGCCGAGAATTGTCCATGCGGCAGGCAGGCCTCCTTTTTCAATAAATGCTTTAAACTCATTTTCAGCGCGACCCAGTATTACACCCTGGCCAAATATTACAAAAGGCCTTTCAGCCGCGTTAATAAGCTTTGCTGCTTCTTCAATGTATTCCTTACGCACTATAGGTTTCGGGCGATAGCTGCGTATATGGTTACAGGCTGTATAACCTTCATAGTCAAATTTCTGTACCTGCGCATTTTTGGTAATATCAATTACAACAGGACCGGGGCGGCCACTTTTTGCTATGTAAAATGCTTTTGCAAGCGCAGAAGGTATTTCCGTAGCATCGGTAACCTGGTAATTCCACTTGGTAACGGGTGTAGTAATGTTTATAACATCTGTTTCCTGGAAGGCATCTGTACCCAGCAAGTGGGCAAACACCTGGCCTGTAATACATACAATGGGGGTGCTGTCAATTTGTGCATCGGCAAGGCCTGTTACAAGGTTGGTTGCACCGGGGCCGCTGGTGGCAAATACCACACCTACTTTACCTGATGTTCTTGCATAACCCTGGGCAGCATGTATAGCTCCCTGCTCGTGCCGAACGAGAATATGTTCCAGTTTGTCTTCATAGTCAAACAGGGCGTCATAAATAGGCATAATAGCGCCCCCGGGATAACCAAATATTGTCTTTACACCTTCTGCAAGCAGGGCTTTCAGCACAGCTTCGCTGCCGCTGATATTTTCTGTTTGCTTAGGTTGTACCTGTGTTCTCTGTTCTGTTAATTCAATAGTGTTCATAACTACCAATATTTATTACAAATGAGTTAATTAAAAAATCTGTTTGCTGCAGGTATTATTGTTTTACATACTGTCACTGACTCGGTTGCTAAAAATCATTGATATCATATTTCTCCTGCTTTAATTGTTTAACTCCTTATCAATTTCTTTTATCATCTCCTTTATTTCGCGGGACAAAGCAGCCTGCTGCTGTTTTCTTTCGTTTAACGAGGTTACGTACCTGGTAATAAGATATTTTACTGCAGGGTCGTTTATTAACCGCGAAACGTGAACCCCCGATGAGTCAGTTACATCTTTTATGCCTACATACTTATCGTAATCAGCAGTGCGTTGCGCAAAAAGGTTTTTATCAATCTCCTCCTGAAAGGGGATGTCTATCGTGTATAAAGTCATAAGGTCTTTTAACAACTGCTGGTTTTCTATCAACCTTAAATACCCTGATGATTTAAACCCTTCAAAGCGGCCATTGTCTGCCACAAAATAACTTGTATTGATAAGCTGCCCTGCATTTCTGTCCAGGTATGCACCATCTATTTTATTTGTTTTTATTTGCTGCCATGCCGTATTATAAAAATCTACCACCGGCTGAAAATACTTGGCACTTGTATCCAACTTGTCGGCTTCTGTTTTCAAATCTTCTTTTATGCCCTGTAGAAAGTTCCGTTCAATTGCACGATCATGCCTGCTATCGTTCCAGTTATGAAACATCAGTGTAATGCTTACAGCAAAAACAATTATTACTACCTCCAAAGCTATTTCCTTTATCTTATTTTGGAGGCTTAGCTTTTTGTCGGTAACAATACGCACCGCTTTTGTTGTATGCTTTATTATTTTTTCTTCTGACATTTACCTGTTGTGTTTTTCAAGTTTTCAGCCCGATGTGTTACATAATCATATATGCTGTCATGACGGGTAATCTTTATAAAATAAAACCTGTTCTTTTGGTATGTATGCCCCAGCACTATCATGATAACGCAGTTCAATATTTTGCGTGCTTCCTGTTATTGCAAAGCTTCAAAACCATTACCAGGCCAATATTTTAGGCATCAGTATTTACCTGTTACGCTTTACTACAGTTCATCAGTTACACAGCCTTCGGCCGCTGTTTTTACACACTGCGCATATTTAAACAGCACACCACTTGTAGCCTTGGGCGCTGGTTTTACCCATGCAGCCTTCCTCTTTGTTATTTCTTCGCCGCTTACTTTTAGCGTAATTGTGTTTTTAACCGCATCAATCTCTATAATATCGTCGTCCTGCACAAGGCCAATCAAACCACCTTCGTATGCCTCCGGGGTAATATGCCCTACCACAAAACCATGCGTACCGCCGCTAAAGCGGCCATCGGTAATCAGTGCTACAGATTTACCAAGGCCTGCGCCAATTATCGCACCCGTGGGTTTAAGCATCTCCGGCATACCGGGTGCGCCTTTGGGGCCGATATTGCGTATTACTACCACATCGCCAGGATGTACGCGTTTGCTTTCAAGCCCTTTAATTAAATCATGTTCACCATCAAACACGCGGGCGGTTCCTTCAAAGCGCTCACCTTCCTTGCCACTTATTTTTGCAACACTACCACCTTCGGCAAGGTTGCCATATAGTATCTGCAGGTGGCCTGTTTTTTTAAGCGGGTCTTCCAGCGGGTGTACAATATCCTGTGTTTCAAAATCTATATTTGGGGCAGCGGCCAGGTTTTCCGCTACGGTTTTGCCGGTAACGGTAAGGCAGTCACCATGTAACAGTCCTTTACTTAAAAGGTACTTCATTACTGCAGGCACACCACCTATTGCATGAAGATCCTGCATTAAATATTTACCGCTGGGCTTAAAGTCCGACAATACCGGTACACGGTTACTGATGGCCTGGAAATCGTCCTGTGTTAAAGAAACTCCCACACTTTTTGCTATGGCAATAATGTGTAAAACAGCATTAGTGCTGCCACCCAATACCATTATTACGGTAATAGCATTTTCAAATGCCTTACGCGTCATAATATCGCGCGGCTTAATATCTTTTTCAAGCAGCAGTTTTATAGCGTTGCCAATAGTGGCGCATTCAATTTGTTTATCCTCGCTTAATGCGGGGTTTGAGGATGAATATGGCAGGCTCATGCCCATTGCTTCAATAGCGCTGGCCATGGTATTGGCAGTGTACATACCACCGCAGGCGCCTGCGCCCGGGCATGAGTGGCGTACAATTCCTTTAAAATCTGTTTCGCTTAGGTTGCCAGCAATTTTTTGACCCAGGGCTTCAAATGAAGATACAATGTTTAAGTCCTGGCCTTTATAATGACCCGGGGCGATGGTACCACCATACAACATAATAGCCGGGCGGTTAAGCCTGCCCATGGCCATAACGCTGCCGGGCATATTTTTATCGCAGCCCGGTATAGCAATAAGGGCGTCATAATATTGTGCGCCCGCATTGGTTTCAATACTGTCAGCAATCAGGTCGCGGCTAACAAGGCTGTAACGCATACCGTCTGTTCCCATGCTAATGCCATCGCTTACACCTATGGTATAAAACCGCAGGCCCAATAAATCATCTATGGCATTAACACTGTCTCTTACGCTGTCTGCAAGGCCATTCAGGTGCATGTTGCAGGGGTTGCCATCCCAGCCCATACTTACAATGCCCACCTGTGCCTTATTAAAGTCCTCATCCTTAAAGCCAATTGCATAATACATAGCCTGCGCTGCCGGTTGTGTAGGGTCCTGCGTAAGCGTTTTGCTGTACTTGTTTAATTCTGCCATTGCGTTTTATTTGTTTGTTATAGCCCCTTGTTGTTTTTTTTAAGTTTCGTTACTTGTTAATATGTTGCCGCTACGCGAACAAAGCTTTATACATAAACTTACTTGTACTTTAGCCACCTGATAGTTATAAAAAAACCCGCCTCGTTGCGGAGGCGGGTTCGTTATACTCAGTTGTTGTGATAACTAACTTATGCCTCCATACAATGCAGGAATAATAATGACAACCACCACAATAATGGCTATGTTGTTTAATATATTATGTATCCTGCTTTTTAGCATTTTGGCTTTATATGCTGCGAATATATAAAGCCTTTTATTTATTTCAAATAACTATCGCAGTTTCTGCAATATTTTTTTCTGACTGCGGGGCATTATATTAAGTGCCGGTACATCATGTTATCTTTTAGATAATAGTAGATTTCCTCACTTCAATATTATCCCTGTTTACCTCACCGGTTATTTTGTTGTTTACAAAATCTGCAACCAGTTCACCAATGGTAGAAGTAAAGTAAAAATTAATACCGTCAATATCCTTTGTTACAAAATTGTTTTTCAATGTCCAGCTTATACCATTGCGCACATGCTCTGCTTCGGCTGGCATACCCAGGTAATCAAGCATCATGGCAGCAGACAAAATAGAGCCCACCGGGTTTGCAATATCTTTGCCGGCTGCCTGGGGATAACTGCCATGTATAGGTTCAAACAACGCCGTGCCTACCCCCACGGAAGCAGACGGCAGCAAACCAAGCGACCCGCTAAGCACACTGGCCTCATCGCTTATTATATCGCCAAACATATTTTCAGTAAGTAAAACATCAAACTGTTTGGGGTTTATTATTATTTGCATGGCGGCATTGTCAACAAACATATAATCAACGGTAACATCAGTGTATTGTGTTGCCATTTCCTGCACCACGCGGCGCCAAAGGCGGCTTGTTTCCAGCACATTAGCCTTGTCAACAAGTGTTAATTTTTTTTTGCGCTGCTGTGCATATTTAAAAGCGAGGTGTGCAATCCGCTCAATTTCCGCCCGGGTATAAATGCAATCATCGCTGGCGGTTGACTTGTCTTCGCTCAGTTCCTTCTTTCCAAAATAAATACCGCCTGTAAGCTCCCGAAAAATAACAAAATCAACATTTTCAAGCTGCTTTGCCTTTAGCGGCGATAAATGCTGCAATGTTGGGTAGGTGCTTACCGGGCGTATGTTGGCAAACAACTGCAGGCTTTTGCGCAATTTAAGCAAACCTTGTTCGGGCCGCACTTTAGCGGCAGGGTCGTTATCGTATTTTGGATGGCCTATAGCGCCAAACAATACCGCATCGCTGTTAAGGCAGCTTTCTATGGTTTCGCCAGGCAGCGGATTACCTGTTTTATCAATAGCGGCAGCACCCATAAGGCAATAAGTATAATAAAAATTGTGGCCGTACTGGTATGCCACAGCATCAAGCACCTTTATTGACTGTCTTGTAACCTCAGGGCCAATACCATCACCAAATATTACTGTTATATTCTTATCCATAAAGCGACTGCTTTAACAGGGGTGTTAGAGTGTTTATGCTGCTTCTGTTTTTTTATTATTGATTTTCAAACTGTAACCGCCTTTCTGCAGTTCCAGCACATTTGTAATACACGCCGGTATTTCATGCGCGTAGTGGCTTATGTAAATAAGCGTTTTATTAAGTTCTGTACACAACGCATCGGTAAGGCTTACAAAGTGCTGCATCTGCTCTTCATCAAGCCCCTGGCAGGGCTCGTCTAAAACAAGCAATGGCGGATTTTTTACTAAAGCTCTTGCCAGCAAAGTCAATCGTTGTTGGCTTGTTGAAATTGTCGCAAGGGGCTTGTGTTGCACATGAGAAGAAATTCGCAAAAAATCCAACCATTGCTGTACTAATGTTTGTTGCTCAACATTTAGTTTTTTATACAAGCCTATAGTGTCAAATAAACCTGACGCTACAGTATTATAGCATGTTATACCGGCATCAAAATACCAGTGCAGTTCCGGCGACACATAGCCAATCTTCTTTTTTATATCCCAAATACTTTCACCTGTACCTCTTGCCCTGTCAAACAGAATTATTTTGTTCGCATACGCCTGCGGGTGGTCGCCTGTTACAAGGCTTAGAAGGGTAGATTTGCCTGCGCCGTTTTCACCACGCACCAGCCATTTTTCGCCTCTGTTAACCTGCCAGCTTATATTTTCAATAATCGTTTTTTGCTGGTAGGCAACACGCACATTGTCCATTTTAACAGCAACTTTAAAATCGGCGGCAGATTTTTCAAAAGGAATGGCTGTACTAATATCGCTTATTTTTTGTAATTGGCGAATATGAACAGAAAAGAACTCTGCTTTTTCTTCAAACGCCTGCAGGCGGCCGTTTTGCAACCATGCTATATGCGATATGCTTTCAGGCAACTGCCGCGCATCCGCCACTACAATTATTGTTACGCCCTGCGCAGCTTTTTCATTAATAAGTTTATGCAGCTCAGCCCTGCTGTTTACATCAAGCCCCACAAAAGGGCTGTCTATTACCAGCACATCCGCCGGCTGCAGGAAAGACTTAATGATTTGGAAACGCTTATGCTCGCCGCTTGATAAATGCAGCAGGGGAGAATGTTGCCTGTGCTGTAGCTGCAGGCGGTTAAGCATAACATCAATGGCCTGCTGGTTACTGTTTACTGCCAACAACTCATCCTGCACCGTTAAAGCGTCTGTGCTGTCAAAACTATTATAGCGCTGCTGGTAATAAAAGTCTGAGGTATTGGAGAGGTTTTTAAAATTGTAATGTTGTTCAACAAACACCAGCCGGGGCTTATTATTGCCAAAAGCAACACCCCCCTGATGAAATAATTTACCCGCAATGGCCTTTGCCAGTACAGTTTTGCCGCTGCCCGAAGGCCCTGTAATGGCAAGATGCTGCCCTTGCAAAAGTGTGAATGATATGTTATGCAGCAACTGTTGCTGCTGTAACTGTACCGATACATTTTGCAATATGATAGATGGCTTTTGCATTGTTAAAAAGCTTACCCGTTGTGTTCAAATGCTTCAATCTCTTTGTTAATGCTTAACAAGTAATCAATATCATCGTAGCCATTTAACAGGCAGGTTTTTTTATAACTGTTTATATCGAAACTTTCCTGTTCGCCGGTGGTGGTAATTTTAATATACTGCCCCGGAAGATTTACTTCAATTTCTGTTGCTGGATTTTGTTCCACGGCAGAAAATATCTTTTCTAAAAAGGCATCGCTTACTACTATGGGCAGCAGGAAATTATTGAGCGCGTTATTTTTAAAAATGTCAGCAAAAAAGCTGCTCACCACCACATCAAAACCATAATCTTTTATAGCCCAGGCCGCATGTTCGCGGGAGGAACCGCAACCAAAGTTTTTAGCTGCAACCAATATTTTGCCTTTATAAACAGGATTATTAAGCGGGAAACCTGCTTTAGGCTGGTTTTCATTATCGTTATTAAAACGCCAGTCGCGAAACAGGTTTTTACCAAAACCATCTCTTGTAGTAGCCTTTAAAAAACGCGCAGGTATTATCTGGTCGGTGTCAATATTTTCAATATTAACAGGCACTGCCGAAGATTGTATTATGCTAATTTGCTTGCTCATATCCCATATCCCCGCCGGGAATTTTGTATTCTTAATAATTCAACTACCAGTTATTACCATGGCTGTTTAACCGCCCTTACCCTAAGGCGCACATAATCTGCATGCCAGTTATTATTGTAATAACGGGCAGGCCTTAAGTTACCTACCGCACGCGCGGTTATTTTTTCGGCCAGTGCAGGGGTAACATTATCAAAAAAGCCATGGCCGAACATTTTTATCCAATTGGCCATGCCCTCCGTTCCCTCTAATACAGTATCTCGTTTAAAATACAGCGTATGCGTTACAGTAAAGCCCTGTGCTTCCAGCAGCGTAGTATATTGCGCCACTGAGGGAAAATACCATGGGTACCCAACCCCGCTATCATCCAATCCTTCTTCCTTCGTAGCTTTTTTTACTGCATCAATAATGTTTTTCACATTATTTTGGCCACCCATTTCCAGTACAAACCTGCCGCCCGGCGCCAGGCTGTTGTACACACAGGCAAGCACTTTGCCGGCATCTTTTACCCAGTGTAACACGGCATTTGAAAAAATGGCGTCAAATTTTTGATCAAAGTGAAAATCAGTAGCATCAGCTTCTTTAAATGCCAGTGCCGGGTAGCTTGCGCGGGCTTTTTCCAGCATATCCTGCGATTTGTCAATGCCTGTAACCTGTGCACCATAGCCGCTTATATAATTGGCCAGGTAACCGGTACCACAGCCAAGGTCAAGCACGCGCTCCCCTTCCTGCGGGCTAAGCCAGCCAACTACATCTTCCCCGTATTTTGATACAAAGCCGTGTCTATCATCGTACAACGATGCATTCCAGCTATCTTCAAACTGCGGGCCTGTATTGCGAATGTTTTGCACTGTTTTATCTGGTGTTTATAAGCTCAATTATTTTTCATCCAAAACCAGGTTATAGTAATTCCCTAACATCGGTTACTTCGCCGGTAATAGCTGCGGCAGCGGCTGATAGGGGGCTGGCAAGAAATGTTCTTGCGTTGGGCCCCTGTCTTCCTTCAAAATTCCTGTTGCTGGTAGATATACAATATTTGCCGGCGGGTATCTTATCTTCATTCATGCCCAGGCAAGCGCTGCAGCCGGGCTGCCGCAATGTAAATCCTGCTTCTTCAAATATTTTATCAATTCCTTCCTGCTTTGCCTGCTGCTCTACCTGCTTGCTGCCGGGTACAATCCATACCTCAACATCTTTGGCTTTTTGCTTGCCCTTTACAAACGATGCCACCATACGCAGGTCTTCAATGCGGCTGTTGGTGCAACTGCCTATAAACACATAGTCAACTTTTTTACCTTTAATACCGGTACCCGGCTGAAGGCCCATATAATGAAGCGATTTTTCAAACGAAGGTTTTTCTTTCTCGTCCACTTCGTTCAATGCAGGCACATGGCCTGTAACACCCACGCCCATGCCGGGGTTGGTACCGTAAGTTATCATTGGCTCAATGTCAGCCGCATTAATATTTATCTCTTTGTCAAATTTTGCATCAGTGTCGCTGTACAGCGTCTTCCAGTACATAACTGCAGCATCCCATTCCTCATCTTTTGGTGCAAACTCCCTGCCTTTTATATAAGCAAAGGTTATTTCATCCGGGGCAATCATGCCGCAACGTGCACCCATTTCAATGCTCATGTTGCAAATAGTCATGCGTGCTTCCATGGAAAGATTGCGGATGGCAGAACCGGCATACTCTACAGCATAGCC
>DASZUX010000200.1:0-6330 GCA_035547455.1 Chitinophagaceae bacterium | reverse complement strand
CGAGCCCATTATTTCTGCAAAGCCAACACCGTCAATCCTTTTTAACTCCTGCAGAATATTAATATCGGCAAAATTGTAAATAAACTTTTCGTCAACGGTGCTGTCGCTGGTGGTAAGGTTAAGGTACAGCAGCATGCTGTTTACTTCCTTCTCGGTAGTAACACCTGCTTTAATAACTTCTTCGGGCAACTCATCCAGCACAGTTGCCACCCTGTTCTGCACGTTTACCGATGCAAGGTCAGGGTCTGTACCCACCTTAAATGAAATATTAATAACAGTCATGCCATTGTTACTGGATACAGAGGTCATGTATGTCATGCCCGGCACCCCGTTAATGGCTCTCTCTAAAGGTATAGCAACGGCCTTTGCGCACACTTCTGCATTGGCGCCCGTATATTTTGCGGTTACGGTTACAGAAGGCGGAACAATATCAGGAAACTGGGTTACAGGCAATGTAAAAAGCGCAAGCAGCCCCAGCAGCGTAATAATAAGAGAAATAACAAGAGACAGTACCGGCCTCCTGGTAAACATTTCAACCATAGTTTTTCTGGCAGTTTAATAGTTGTAATACACAAGCCCTGCGGGTATATACCGTGCAGGCATTTATAACGTGTTGTTTTGCGCACAGTGTGCTATTGCTTTATAAGCACACTGTCTGTAAGGGAAGACAGCGGTTTTATTTTTGCACCGTCGCGCAGGTTTTGCACCCCTTCGTACACAATCTCGTCGCCGGGTTTAAGCCCGGACTGCACAATATAATATTTGTCAATGCGTACGCGTGGTTTAAAGCCGCGCATGGTTACCTTGTTGTTAGTAGTATCTACCAAAAACACGTAACTTTTATCCTGTATTTCAAACACAGATTTTTGTGGCACCAGTATTACATTTTCTTCTTCGGTAGTAAGCCTTACCTTACCGCTGGCCCCATGTTTAAGCAGTTTTTCCGGGTTGGAAAATCTTGCCCTGAAAGCAATAGAACCTGTGTTATCATCAAACTCGCCACCCAGCGTTTCTATTTTTCCCTTGTACGGGTAAGACGTGCCGTCTGCCAGCACCAGTTGGATAATGTTACTCATGTCCTGCCGGTGCTCTTTCATTTTCTTCTCGTACTGCAGGTACTCGCTTTCGGACACATTAAAGTATGCATATACCTCACTGATGTCGGAAATGGTAGTGAGTAATGAACCTGGGTCAACCAGGCTGCCCGTTTTAAGCGGTATGCGGTCAATAACACCATCAAACGGCGAACGTATTTCTGTGTAAGAGAGTTTAGTTTCAGCGCTTTGCTGTTCAGCTTTTGCTTCCTCTATTTTTGCATTGGCCGCTTTAAGCCTTGCTTCTGCAAGGTCAAGTTCGGAGTGGGTTACCACATTTTTATCTACCAGTATTTTGGTACGGCCCACTTCAAGGCTGGCGGCTTTTGCTTCTGCAATGGCGCTGGTTACATTGGCTTTTGCCTTGGCAAGGGCGCTTACATATTCCTCGTCATTTATCTGGAAAAGCACCTCGCCCTTCTTTACGGTTTGTCCTTCATCAACATTAATCTTCTCTAAAAAACCCTGCACCCTTGCGCGTATTTCTACATTCTTTATAGCCTGTATATCGGTAACATAATCCTTAAATAACACGGTATCCTGCCGGGACAGTTTAAAAACGGGCAATTCAGCGGGGCCAGCAATTTCGGTGCTGCTGCTGTGCGCGGTGCAACCCGCTGCAAAAAGTATTGCACTGGTATAAAACAGTGCCTGGGTAAACCTGTTTATGCTCATAATAATTTTAAATTGTTGAATAAGGCGTGTTGCCGGTAGAAATTTTTCAGTGGCATGTTTGCGCTTTGCACATACCCGGCACAGGTGTTTGCTTTTATACAATAACCGCCGTTAAATGCACACAACTTTAATAAATGGCAGAAAAACAAAAACAGATTAAAAAGGGGTAAGCCTGAAAAGGTAGCCATAATGCTGCGGCAGTAAAAACAGGCCCGGGTTATGCGGCAATGGCAGCTTTGTGCCGCAGGCAAGGGGTTTTGCACAGGTTCCGGCGGCGGATGCCAGGGCCGGGATAATTTGATTAATGGTAACGCGTTGTTCAATACTATATACACCAGTATGAAAATCGTCGTCAATACCGCCGGTCGTGTCGTTTACGCCCAGCACATTTTTTATAAAATACTCAACAATGGTAAGAGAGTGTGCTTTGTTATCATCAATGCAGTCATGCGCACCATGTACACAGCACCTTGCAGGAAGGGCCGTTATAGTGTTTAGCAAACAGCAGAATAATAAAAAAACAATTCCTTTTTTAAACATCATAATTGATATTTACCACCTTTAAAAGGCCTTTTTAATACGACAGGCAATGCTAAAAACGTCCAGGACCGGAACGTTAACGAGATGCATAAAATTAACACACAGGAAATTAAAAATTGCTAACAAAATATAAAAATTTTATAAACGACCACGCAGCAGCCTGTAATGCTTAGCTAAAAAAAGCCCTGCAACAAAAACAAATGGGCTGCCCCTACCGGGTAACAGCCCATTTGTTTTTATACTAAGCAGGTTTATTTTTTACCCTGTTGTTTATTTTTCATATCCTGCAGCTTTTTTTGCGTTTCCATCATTTGAGAGTAACGCTCCTGAAACTTGCTTTTTTGCTTGGGCGCTTTACGCTTTTCATCAAGCTGTTTAAGTATTTTATCGTGGTCAATAATATACGTTTGTATTACAAACTGTATGCCCAGGGTAATAAGGTTTGATACAGTATAGTACCATGTTAATGCCGAAGGCAACCTGTTAAACACAAAGAACAGTATGAAGGGGAATACGTAAGGCATGTACTTCATAGCAGGGTTTGCCTGCGTTGGCGTACTGTTAAGGTTGTATATTGAAATAAGGAAGCTGGTAATGATAGCTGTTAAGCAAAACAGGCTTATATGGTCGCCGATAAGCCACAGGTCGCTGTGAAACTTAACCAATGTATCGTAAGACGATAAATCATCCGACCACAGGAAATGCACGCCCCTTAATGCTATGCTTGAATTAAAAAAGCTGTACAGCGCAAAGAATATAGGTATTTGCAGCAATGCAGGAATACAGCCGCCCAGCGGGTTAACGCCAGCCTCCCTGAAGAGTTTCATCTGCTCCATGGCAAAAGCCTGCTGGTCGCTACCGGTTTTCTTTTTAATCGCATCCAATTCCGGGCGCAGTACCCTCATTTTAGCGCCGCTTAAATAACTGGTATAGGTTAAGGGAGAGGTTACCAGGCGTATAAATAATGTTAGCAGTAAAATGGCCCAGCCAAGATTGCCTACAAAGCCGCTGAAAAAGTTAAACACCGGCATAATAATGTACTTGTTTATAGGTCTTACAAACGAGTACATATCACGGCCGAGGTTTACCATCTTGTCCATACCGGCTGTAGGCAGATCGCTTAAAATATGGTAATCGTTAGGGCCGTAGTACAACTGCATAGCCACGTTTGCCTGGTGGCCGGCAGGTACTTTTTGCTGCAGGTTAACTGTTACATCGCCCAGCAGGCTGGTAGTATCGTTCCTGCGCACCCAGTGTATATCGCCGCCGGCAAAACCGCTTTTTGAAATAAGCGTGGTATTAAAAAACTGCTGTACAACGCCTACCCATTGTACCGGTTTTTCAAACTTGCGGTCGTTTTTGGCTGAGATGTAATCAAAACTATTGTCTTCGTAAAAACATACATTGGTCTGCAGCCTTTCATAATTGGCACTTTTTTCGTGCTGTACGGGGTGCGACTGCCACTGCATGTCTATTTCAGAGGAAGGAAGCACCTGGTCTGCGCCGTTAACTGCAATATTCCAGTCAATTAAATAGCTTCCTTTTCTTATAGTGTACTGGTGTGTAATGCTTTGCCCCCCTGCTGCTGTTACCGTGTAGGCAATTGTTTTTGATCCGTCGGCGGCAGAATCAACTTTCACCTGCGGGAAAAACAGCTTTGAAGTTAAATCGGTTGTTTTGCCGGAGGTGTTTACTTTATACGCCATATCATCTTCTTCACCACCTGCCAGTTCAATATTCCTGCCGTTAAAGGAAGACTTATAATTCTTCAGCTCCACGCTTTTAAGGCGACCACCTTTATTGGTAAAAACGGCTTTTACCAAATCGTTTTCAACCACTGTAAGCTGTTCATTACCAACGGTTGCTCCTTCTAAAGTGTTTTTAAGTGTTGAGTCGAATGTTTTAACAGTATCTGTTTTGGCCGGGGTTTGTGCCACCTTTGCTTTTGCAGCCTGCGCCTGGGCGGTTGAATCGGCAATGTGTTGCTGCCGTGCCAGGTCTGCTTTTGAAGGGCTGTTATACCACATAAACCCGATGAGCATAAGGGCTATCAGCACAAAACCAATAACCGTATTCTTGTCCATGTTCATACTTAAACAATAAAATTGAGCGGCAAAGGTAGGGATTGGAGGCAGAAAGCCTGTGGCAAGTTTGTATTTAAAAATAAATTATGTTTTTTAAGGCCGGGAGGCGGTTTATACGGCTTTTACCCGCCGCCACTATGGTTAAAATGAGCAAAATTTTCAATTTTTTTATAATTATTGGTAATATTCAGCGTTACTTTACTGCCTCCCACGCCTAACCAGCATTTTACTAACAATAATTAATTAAGACTGTATGCAACAGCCGGTAGAAACGTTGTCCCAAAGGGAACGTTACAAAGCGGGCATGTTTACCCGTATGCTGTGGTGGCTCTCCACTGCGGAAGAAGAGATTATTATTGACTGCGCTATTGACCGTAACCGCTATGCCATAACCGGCCTAACCGTTTTAGGCACCTGGCTGTTTGCAACGCTGGTGTGGAGTTATTTTTTCAGCACGGTGGTAACCAGTACCGTAACGGCCATACTGCTGGGCATTTTTATGGGCGGCATTATACTGGGCATTGACCGCGCGCTTATAAAGGGCATTACCAAAAGCAATAAAAGAAAGGTATTGCCGCTGGCCTTAAGGGGTTTACTGGCGCTAACCATAGGCACCTTTATGGCCCAGCCGGCATTGCTGTACCTGTTTGACAAGGAAATACATGTACAGATTAGCCTTGATAACGAGCAGAAAATAAGGGAAAAACAACTGCAGCAGGATACCGTATTTGCTGCACAAAAAAACGAACTGTTAGCAGAAAAAGCCGGTTTGCAAAATCAGCTGGCTGTTAAATACGGCGAGGTGGCTGCGGCACGTGATGCTTTTATTGCAGAGACCGATGGCAGCGGTGGCAGCCACAAAACAGGCCTTAAGGAAATTGCCCTGGCAAAACAGGCAGCTTACCAGAAGCTTGACGGCGACTACCGGCAATTAACCACTCAACTGCGGCCGAAGATGGACAGTATTGACAGCAGGCTGGCTGCCATTGATGCACAAAAACAGGCCGGCAGGCTGGCTTTTGCCGCCCTGCTGAATGATGGCTTTTTAACCCGTAGCGAGGCACTGCAACATCTTATTCAAAACAACAGCTATGCAGCTTTTCGCTATTACCTGCTGATAATTATATTAGTGCTTGTGGAACTGATGCCCGTTATAGCAAAAACACTGCTGCCCAACGGAACGTACGATGAAAAAGTGCGGCTGCGGGAAGAGATGGAGCGTACCATTGCGCAAAGCAACAGCAAGAAGGAGGGAGCGTTAAAGGAATTATACAACCAAACCGCTTTTGAACAGGACAGTACATTTATACAGCAGTTTTTTGAGGAGGCCAAAGAACAGCGCAGGCAAAAGGTAAAACAGCAGTTTGATGAGTGGAGCAAAAACGAACAGCAGGGCTTTGACGGTTTTTGGCAAAAAGTAAAACGCGATATGCTTACAAAACAGGAGAACTAAGAGGGGACTGAGGGGCGGCTGATTTGGAGATTTTGAGATTTTGGGATTTACAACTGCAAACCCCAAAATCTCAAAATACCGAAATCAATAAATTAACCATTTACCTTGCACCAGGCGGGCAATACTGCCGCAGGAACGAGGTATATAAGGTGGACAGGTGACGCCTTGTACCCTCCCCTTCTGAAATGCCGTGGGAACGGTTGGGGTAAGCCATAAACTGGAACACCTTGTTATATTTTATAAGCGCGTTAAGCAGCTCCTCCGCATTATTATAGTGTACATTATCGTCGCCGGTGCCGTGTATATACAGCAGGTGCCCCTGCAGGTTTTGGGCGTATGTAACAGGTGACCCTTTTACAAAATCGGCCCTGCTTTCCTGCGGTATGCCCATATACCTTTCCTGGTAAATATTATCGTAATTTAACTGCCAGCCCACAGCGGCGATAGAGATACCTGTTTTATAAATTTCTGGGTGCTGAAACAT
>DASZUX010000199.1:0-16283 GCA_035547455.1 Chitinophagaceae bacterium | reverse complement strand
CCAGTACGAGGGCGGTGGCATAGGGTTTAACTCGGGCTGCTCAGTGCGGTTAATTGACGGTAACAGGGGGAGGATAACCGCAGGGCAGGTGGCTGAAAATATCAACAATAAAAACGATGTTCATAAAGCATATTCAGCGTTAGTATCGCTTGAAAATACCGCCAACCGCGGCGGCGGCAGTTGCTACGATTTTACTGAATTTGAAAATATTAAAAAAGTATGTACTGAAAACAATCTTGCCTTACACCTCGACGGGGCAAGATTATTTAATGCCATTGTTGCTAAAAACGAAAAGCCCGAAGATTACGGTAAAACTTTTCACAGTATTTCTATATGCCTGAGTAAAGGGCTGGGCACACCAGCGGGCAGTGTACTGCTTGGTACAAAAAGTTTTATTGCAAAAGCACGCCGCATACGTAAAATTTTTGGCGGCGGTATGCGGCAGGCCGGTTACCTGGCAGCAGCAGGTATTTATGCACTTGATAACAATATAACCCGCCTGGCAGAAGACCATACCCATGCGGCAGCCATTGCGGCGGCATTACAGAAAAAAGATTTTACAGAAGAGGTTTTGCCGGTAGAAACCAACATTATAATTGCTAAAATAAGCGGCCGCTTTACCAGTGCGTCACTTTCGGCCACATTAAAAGAGCATAATATTCTTGTCATTGCCATATCACCCGCCCAGGTGCGGCTTGTTTTGCATCTTGATGTAACCCCTGCCATGGTTGACCAGGTAATTGCCGTGATTGAAAAACTGTAGCATTATTAAAATGCAGGGCGCCCGTACTTTAATTAAAAACCATAAATGTTCGTTATATTACGGAAGATGCGCAAAAGTTAATAGCGCTGATTTCTTACTGCAAAGGCATTAACACAAAATCACCTTTGCTATTATTCAATGCTACAACAAGCCGGCAGTTTTTTCTGTCCTGTAAAACAATATCGGGGTAGCCATCATCGTTCACATCTGCAACATGCAGACGGCTCCACTTGCCGCCGCTGTTTTGCAGGCCAGGCATGTTACCGGCCTCCAGCCTGCCGCCGTTGTTATGAAAAATTTTTACATTCAAATATTCACCTGCCACAGCCAAATCGGGCAAACCGTCTTTATCATAATCAATCCAGCAAGCATCGGTTACTACCCCACATTGTATAATGCCGGGACATACGCTTGCCGTAATGTCTGTAAAAATACCGTAACCGTTATTTTGCAAAATATAGCTGCTGCAGGCATAGCCATACATGCCCGGCTGGGAGTATGTGCCTACAAACAGGTCAATATCCCCGTCGGCGTCAAAGTCTGCAGCCGCAATGGATGAGTGCTTGTCAAGTAAATTTGTACAGCCCATTAATGGCACAGGATTAGTAAAATTTCCACTGCTATCGCTAAAATAAAGCAGGTCATTATGTACATACCCGCCTGGTGGCGGGCTACTGTTACCATTGCAAACACACAAGTCGGGTATATTATCCCCATTGGCATCAAACAATATATGTATGGGCTCGTTACCGGTAAATAACATATTACGGCCATAATAGTTAAAATCTCCCCTATCGGTACCGGCGTCGTGGCAAAAAGCATCATCAATAAAAGAATGCTTTTCACCCGTCATCATCTTACCCATATAAACTGCTGCAGCTGGCACAGGTGTAAGCCGTGTATTGTATTTGCAACATGCCAGCAAGGCACACAATAATGCCACAGGTAAGGCGTACGGGACAAATGGCAGTTTGTTTGCTGCAGCAAGCATTTTGTTGATTGTTGTTATGAAGGACTACTGTGGGTGTTTTCAAAGATATATTTTTCTTAATAAAATGTTAACGGAATTTACGATTGAGTAAAAAGGATGGTTAGCAAAACAAATGGCGCACGGCAAAATATTAAAAATATTTATTTAATGCAGGCCATTAAACTTTTTACGCACCAAAACATCTGATACAAAAAACCATTGTATGAAGAAATATATTATTACTGCAACTTTATTAATGCTTGTGGGTATTACCGGGACATACGCTCAATATGGCGCTACCCGCGTTTATGTGCAGCCTGGCTATGCCCGGCCCTACCATCCGCGTATATATGCGCGTAATGATAATTTTCAGCCAACATTAAATGTCAGTATAGGATATGGTTTTCCTAATCTTGACAAATACCAGTTTGTTGATTTTACAAATGCTTACAGGGGTACAATATCGCAAAACGGCCCGGTAACTGCTGCTGTTGACTTCCAGTTCAGCCGCTATATGAGCATTGGTGTGATGGGCACCTACGGCAAAGTTACTGCCCCTTATTATGATTACAATTCAGACGGAGTTACGCCCGCTTTTACCGGCACCCTTGAAAACTGGAGTATTATGTTTAACATGGTTAATTATTTTCCCAGCTACAACAAAAGTGTTTCCCCATACCTGCGCACAGCAGCGGGGGTAAACAACTGGAATGAAGCGTATAAAGACGGCGAAGGCAAGAAGATAACTGAAGTAGAGGAGCCTACTTTATTCAGCTACCAGGTATCCCTGGGTGCGCGTATTAATCTTTCGCCCAACGCCGGTTTTTATATGGAGGCGGGGTATGGAAAATACGTAGTGAATGCCGGTCTTACGTTCAGGCTTTAACCTGCACTATGGCAGGTAAACATTAATGCACATGCTAATAAAAAACACAGCTTGCTAAAGGCTGTGTTTTTTATTGCTGTTACTTTAAAAGAGTTATCATTTTAGGGTTTACAGCTTATGATTCATAAAAAGCCGGAAGAAGATGCACCTTGTTTTTCAACGCCTGTCACTTTTACCATTCTTGTATATTTACCCTTTCCCTTCTCACAATAAATGTTTCATTTTTCCCCCTTAGCTTTTACTTTCCTCATTCCGTCCTTAAACTATCTGCAGGGTTGGCTATAGCTACTTTAAATGTTCTTATAAGCATTACCAAAAAAGCCAGCAGCAGCATTATTGTACCCGCGGCGCCAAACACCCACCAGCTTAATGTTGTTTTATATGCAAAATTATTAAGCCATAAACTGGCGCCCCACCATGCGGCCGGCACGGCAATTATAAAGGCCAGCGCAATAAGTTTTAAAAAATCTTTTGACAGCAGGGTAATAATCTGCGTAACTGTAGCACCTACAATTTTTCGTATGCCAATTTCCTTAGTGCGCTGGTTGGTTATATATATAACCAGCCCCAGCAAGCCAAGACAGCTAATAAATACCGTAAGCCCGGTTGACCACATAAGCAGGCGGGATATATTTTTTTCCTGTGTATAATATTTAGCTATGCTGTCGTCAAAAAAAGTATAGCTGAAATCATCTTCGGGATACACCTGCTTAAATGCCTGCTCAATTTTAGCAATGCCTGTTTTCCAAACTGTGCCTGCCTGGTTTTGCTGCTGCAGCAATATATTAAACTTCCTGCTGCGGTTGTCCCCGTTAGCAATCAGCAACGGCTGCACAGGTTCACGCAGCGAAAGCTGGTTAAAGCTGGCTACCACGCCTACAATACGGTTTGGCTTTTGATTCCATGTAACATTTTTACCCACTGCATCGGCTGGGCTTCTAAAACCCAACGTTTTTACATATTCGTCATTAACAAGTATGGCATTAGTAGTATCGCTGTTTGCAATGTTAGTACCTGCAAGCAGTGTTATGCCATATAGCTTAATATAATTACTGTCTGCTATCTTAACATGTATCTCTGTCTCTATATCTTTTTTACCATTGTTAAACTTTGCAGTGCTTGTCCAAATACTGTTGCTTGAAGGCGGGTTGTTAGACCGGCTAACCATTGCCACTTCCGGTATTGCCTTTATTTTTTGCATAAGCAACTGTTTTTTACTTTGCGATGTATCGTAAAAGTTGGTATCGAAAAATATAATGGCATCTTTTTTAAAGCCGAGGTCTTTATTAAGGGAATAGCTTATTTGTTTGCTTACTATAAGGGTACCAATAATAAAAACCTGTGCTATTACAAACTGTGTAACAGTAAGGGTTTTACGCAGCCAGCCGCTGCGGTTTTTACCACCTGTGTACACCTGTTTTTTTAGTACCGTTACAGGGTTAAATGATGACAGCAGTATGGCAGGGTAAAAACCGGACAGCACGCTAACCACTATAATCAATAATACCAGGAACACCACTACACCGGGTTGTTGAGCAAGGCTGAAGTGCAGGCCCGCAGGTATAAAATCGGCAAATACCTTTAGCAGCAGCGGTGCTATGGTTATTGACAAAAGTGTGGCTATAACCGTAAGCAAAAATGTTTCGCTTAAAAACTGTACCCGCAACTGGGCCTTTTTGCTGCCCAGTGTTTTGCGTATGCCGATTTCCCGCGCGCGCTGCGATGCCTGGGCCGTGGTAAGATTAATAAAGTTAATACTTGCCAGCAGCAGCAAAAACGCAGCAACAGCCAGCAAACTGTACATGGTAGGCTTATGTGCCATACCATTGCTGCCAAAGCTGCCATAATCGCTGTTAAAATGCACATCGCTTAATGGCTGCAGGGTGTAGCCTGTAGTGGAATGGTCTTCAGGATTTTTAGGAGCATGTTTTGTGTACAAGCCTGCTATTTGCGGCATTAATTGAGCCGGCGTTTTACCAGGCGACAGTTTTACGAATAGCTGCGATGCAGAAGTAGTGCTCGTCCAGTCATCCCAGTCTTCTGGCTTTAAGGAAGTTTTATCAAGCGTACTAAGGGATACAAAAGTTTGAAAAGTAAAATCAGTGTGGTCGTCAAGATCTTTTACAATGCCCGTTACAGTAGTATTCACAGTGTCGTTATAGGTAAGGTGCATACCTACGATTTGGGAATAACTGAGGTTGGGAAAATATGTTTTTGCCCTGCTTTCTGTAAGCACTACCTGGTATGGCTGCGCCAATGATGTTTTAGGTGAGCCTGCCAGCCATTTATATTGCAGCAATGCAAAATAATTTTCGTCGGCAAATATTGCGTCTTTCTGCTTCTTTATTACCACAGGTTTTGCGGCTGAAGGGTAAGGTATGCTTATTTTAGCGTCATCGTCCCATGTTCTGAAGGGCGCTACCAGGTCAAACCCCGTAAGTTCCTTCCTTATTGTACGGCCCATAGGTGACGTTATTCCTGAGTTATGAAAGGTGCGTCCTGAAAAAACGAAATTGGAAACCACGCGGTAAATGCGGTCGTTATCTTTTTCAAATTTGTCGAAACTAAGATTGTACGACACGATAAGAAATATTACCAGCGAGGCACTGATGCCTATTGACAGGCCGGTAACATTTATAAGCGAGAAAAGCTTATTACGCCAAAAGTTTCTCACAGCTATTGTAAAATAATTTTTTAGCATAGATGTATTGTTTACAGTTTATATTTTTAGGTCATGGTTCAGGCAATAGAAAGCGCCTGCACCTTTTTCACGTTTCACATCTATCGTCTCACCTTTCAGGTTTAATTCCACTCATTCCGCTCTCAAACTCTTTACCGGGTTGGCCAAAGCGGCTTTTATAGCCCTGGCGCTTACAGTAAATAGTGCTGCGCAAATACCGGCCAGGCCCGTACCTGCAAATACCCACACACTTATTTGTATGCGAAAAGCGTACTGTTGCAGCCATTGGTGCATGCAATACCAGGCAATAGGCGTTGCGATAAGTAATGCAATTATTACCAGTTGCATAAATTCCCTGCCCAGCAGTTTTACAATAACGGTTACCGATGCGCCCATTACCCTACGAACACCTATTTCTTTAGTACGGTTAACCGCTGCCAGCGAAGCGAGTCCAAAAAGCCCAAGGCATGCCAGTATTACGCAGATGCCACCGGCCCAGCCTGCAATGTTGCCCCACCGTTCATCAGCAGCATACAGGCTGTTTAGCTTTTCGTTCAGAAAATTGTATTGAAACGGCAGGGATGGCACAATTGAATTCCATGTATTGCCCATGGCCGCCATTGCTTTTGCCGGGTAACCTGGTTTTATGCGCACAAAAAATTTACCCAGCCGTTGTGGTTTACCCGCCATAAAAACAATAGGCTGTACAGGCTGGTTAAGCGGTAAAAAATTAAAGTCTTTTACCACGCCTGTTACAACCGGCGTAACATCTCTGCTAAGTCCGTCTAATTTAACGCCAATAATTTTTGTATTGGTAAGCCCCATGCTTTTTACCAGCGATTCATTCACCAGTACAGAACTTACTGAATCTTCAGGTATGCTATTGTTAAGCATACGGCCTGCCACAAGGTGCATACCCAGTACATTTGCAAAATTTGCATCTGCAATGCAGCGGTACGCCTGCTGGTGCCTGCCGTTATATTCAAAGCCTGCTGAATTATAGCCATCGCCAAAATCAGCGGCGGAGGCTGCCACGCCTTCAATTTGCGGGTACTTCGCCATCGCCTGTTTAAACAATGGCAGTACGGCGGCTACATCGGTCTCTGAAGCATCAATTACTACCACGTTTGCCTTATTAAAACCGGGGTCTTTTGTGCGCATATACTTTACCTGCTGCAGCATCGTTACCGTACAGACAATTAACCCAAGTGAAAGCACAAACTGGAGCGTTACAAGAGACCTTGTAAAAAAGTTGGCCCCACCTATTTTTACCTTGCTTTTTAATACCTCAACCGCCCTGAATGATGACAATACCAGGGCGGGATAAATACCGGCCAGCAAGCCTGTTAACAGGGCCAAACCAATAAAAAGCCACACCAGCACAGGGTATTGGGTAAATGAAAATTGCAGTTGCCTTTGAGCAAGGGTATTAAACCATGGCAGCAGCAGTTGTGCTAACAGCAGGCCCACTAAGGCAGCAATAAAGCTAAGCAGCATTGACTCAGTAAAAAACTGCCACATTAATTGCGCTTTTCCACCACCTATAGCTTTGCGCACGCCCACTTCCTTAGCCCTTTTTGAAGAACGACCGATAGCCAGTGTTGTAAAGTTTATGCATGCAATCAGCAATATGCCCGTGGCTATGGCTAATAAAATCCATGTTGTTTTGGGGTCGGTGCCGTGGTCAGAGCCTGCACTTATGGTAAGATTGGTATGAATGTCCTGCAGGGGCTGAAGCCTGAAGCTGGTAGTTGGTTTGCTACCCCGCTGTGCCGCTTCCGCTGCCTCCCAGGGTATATATTTATGCCTGAATGTTGCCAGCTCGGCTGCATTAAGGCTGCTTCCCGGCCGCAGCAATACAAAAGTTTGAAAGCCTGAGTAGCGCCAGTTATTCACCGCCTCTTTTGTACCGGGTGCAGCTTGCAGGTAATTCCAGTTTAACAGCACGTCAAATTTTAAGGATGAATTTGCGGGAACATCTTCTGCTACCGCACCTACCGTAAAGGGTTCAAAATTATCGCCCGTTTTTATCTCAAAAGTTTTGCCCACCACGTTGGCTTCACCAAACAATTGCAGCGCCCTGCTTTTTGTAAGCACTGCTTTTTTGGGGCCTGTTAACGCGGTTGCAGGGCTGCCATACAGTAACCTGAATGAAAATATTGAAAACATATTTGCATCCGCGTATGCTATAGGCATACGCACAGGCATACTGCCTGCAGCCCTGGTAAACCTCGTACTCCATTCCTTGTAAAACCTTACATACTGCTCAACCTCTGCAAAGTCTTGCTTAAGGGCAGGCCCCAGTGGCATATACATACCCGCATCACCTTGCCCGGCCGCAGCATCCCACTCGTACACGCGGTAAATATTATTTTTTTGAGCGTGGAAACTGTCGAAACTGTACTCGTTTACAGCGTACAAAACAAACAGGCTAAAGCAGGCAATACCTACTGAAAGTCCTGAAATGTTGATAAACGACAACACTTTTTGCTTTGCCAGGCTACGCCAGGCGGTAACCAGGTAATTTTTAAGCATATTGTATGGTTTTACAATTGGTTCTTAATCCATAGAAAGAGGCTGCACTTTTTCACGTCTGCCGTACTCACTTTTCACCTTTCACCTTTGCCTTTGCACTTGCATCATTCCGTTCTCAAACTCTTTACCGGGTTGGCTACCGATGCTTTTATAGCCTGGTAGCTTATTGTTAACAATGCTATGGCTATAGCCAATATGCCTGCCACTACAAACATCCACCAAGTTATGTTTATATGGTACTCGTAGCCTTTAAGCCAGTCGTGCATGGCGAGCCATGCCAGTGGCGCAGCTATAAACATTGCGATGCCTACCAATAATACAAACTCTTTTGAAAGCAGGCCAAATAACCGCGCCGGGCTGGCGCCCAGTACTTTGCGTATGCCAAACTCCTTTGTGCGCTGTTCTGCCGTAAACATTACCAGCCCAAGCAAACCAAGGCATGATATAAATATGGCCAGCACGGCAAAGTACCATGCAAGTTTACTTATTACCTGCTCGCTTTGATACAGTTTGGCATATTCCTCATCGGAAAACTTATAGCTGAACGGGAATTTTGGGTTGAGCGTACTGCATATTTTTTCAAGGCTTGCCAGCGCCTGTTTTGTTTTACCAGGTTCAGTACGCACTAAAGCTGTACCCCAGTTATAGCTTTCACCAAGCCTTATTACGAGCGGGTTTATTTTGGTGTGCATTGAGTTGAAATGAAAATCCTTCATAACGCCTATTATAGTGCCCTTTGTACCCCAAAAGGTAAGGGGCTTGCCAATAGGGTCTTTATAACCCATAAAGCCCAGTGCTGTTTCATTTATAAGATACCCTACGGAATCTGTTGCATAGTTTTTTGAAAAATCCCTGCCCTGTGCCATTTGCACATGCATGGTTTTGGTAAAGTCGTACCCCACGGCAGTTTGTGTAAAGTCCCGGTGGTCGTTGGGGTCCCTGCCATCCCACTGCACGCCGCCCGTACCATTGTCAATCTGCGTAGGCACATCGGTAATGCGTGATACCTCTTTTATACCCGGGGCAGCCATTGCCTGTGTTTTAAATAATGCGTATTTTAGTGTCAGGTCGCCTTCAAGCGGTATGTATAAAAGATTCTCCCTATCGTAACCAAGATTGGCATTTTGCACATAATCAACCTGCTGCTTTATAACAATGGTGCCTACAATTAATACAATAGATAACACAAACTGGAACACCACAAGCCCCTTGCGGAAATATTGTGCAGTTGCTGAAAATTTTGGCAACCCTTTTAGCACTTTTGCCGGCTTGAATGATGACAGGTACAAGGCAGGGTAGCTGCCTGATACAAAACCGGTAACCAGTAACAGACCAGCAATAGCCAGCCAAAAATAGGCATTGCCAAAAGGTATTTGTATGTTTTTACCTGTAAGCGTGTTAAACCGGGGCAGCACCAGCGTAAGCAGCAGCAACGATATTATTACCGCCATAGTTACAATAAACAATGCCTCGCCTATAAACTGGCGTATTAAGGCAAAGCGCACAGCGCCTGCCACCTTGCGTATGCCTATTTCCTTAGCGCGTTTAATACTGCGTGCTGTAGTAAGGTTCATAAAATTTATACAGCCAATCAGCAAAATAAAAATAGCCACAATGCTAAACAGGCGCACATACTCAATACGCCCGCCATGCACGTTGCCAGCTTTATCAAAGCTGCCATGCAGGTACACATCGCTGTAGCGGGTCATGCCCAGGCGTATATAACTGTATTTATTTTGCTCATTGTTGTATTTATCAAGAAAGCGGTTAATGCCCGCTTCAAACGTTTTGGCATTGGCACCTTTGCGCAGCATAATAAAAGTTGCGGGGCCGTTGTTCGTCCAGTCTTTTGCCCACCCGTTACCCTGTAAAAAATGCTGCCAGCTAAGCAGGTAATCAAACTGCATGGTGCTGTTTTTGGGCATGTCATCAAACACCGCGGTTACCCTGAAATCTTCCTTGTTTTCATACCTTACTGTTTTGCCAATGGCCTGCGCAGGCGAGCCAAAAAAAGCTATGGCCATTTTTTTGCTTATGGCAATGTCGCCGGGTGTTTGCAGCGCTGTTTCTGCTTTGCCTGCCAGCAATGTATAGCTGAACATTTTAAAAAAATCGGGGCTGGCATGGTTGCCGTTTTCCTTTATTATTTTATTGTTTACTTCAAAAGTGCGCAGTTCATTCCAGGCAAAGTTGCTGGCATACTGTACATCCGGTAATACACGTTTCATTTCATCCGCCATTACGCCGGGCCCGCCGTAAAAGCAGCTTATTTGCCCATTGGTATATTGCCGCTCGTAAATGTTGTACAGTTGATTACCGTTTTTAAAAAAGGCATCAACATTGTACTCATCATTAACCCAAAGCATAATAAGCAGGCTGCAGGCAAGGCCTAATGCAAGCCCCATAATATTAATACCAGAAAACACCTTGTTCTTCCTAAGGTTTCTTACAGCGGTTAATAAATAGTTTTTAAACATGACGGTTGTGTTTTAATGATATGTATTGATTCATGTTCATAGTTGATGGTTCATAGAAAGCGCCAGCACCTTTTCACGTTTCACGTCTGTTGTTTTACTTACCTTTCACCTTTGCCTTTGCACTTCCATCATTCCGTTCTTAAACTCTTTACCGGGTTGGCTAATGCTGCTTTAACTGCATGGTAGCCAATGGTGGCCAATGCCAATAAAATTGCAGTTGCACCGGCTGCTAAAAATATCCACCAGCCTATAGTAATACGGTATGCGTAACCCTGTAACCACTTATACATTGCATACCATGCAATGGGCGATGCAATTACAAACGCGATGACAATAAGCCGCAAAAAGTCTTTTGATATAAGTTTTACGATGTTAATTACTGAGGCCCCGAGTACTTTTCTTACGCCAATTTCTTTTGTCCTGTTAACTGCTGCAAGTGCAGCTAAGCCCAGCAGGCCAAGACTTGCCAAAACGATTGCGATTGCACCTGCCACGCCTACAATACTGCTCCACTTTTGTTCAGATGAATAATAGCTGTTTACATCATCGTCAAGAAAACTGTATTTCATCGGTATGCCGGGTAATACACTGTTCCATGCCCTGCGCAATGCGTTAACGGCTACGGCGGGGTTACCTGCATGTATGCGTACATAAAAATGGCCATACCCTTTATCTGCAGATGTCTCAAACACCTGGTTTCTTATATTCTCAGTCATCGGGCGGTAATTAAAATTCTTAACAACCCCGGTTACCAATCCTATCCTGCCCTGGAAAGGCTTTATTTGCCGGCCAATTGCATTGCCTGCATTCCATCCAAAAGCCCGCATCATGGTCTCATTTATAATAATTGGTTTAATAGTATCGTCAAATAGTCTTGGCGGCAGGTTTTTACCCGCAATAAGCTGCATACCCATTACATTAATATATCCTGTGTCAATAATATTTATGTCCGCCGAAAGGCCTTTATCAGAATATCCCAGGAAGTCCTGCCCCAATCCTAACCCTGCTGCCGCGCTGGCAACGCCGAGCACTGATGGATTTTTAAGCGCTGCCTGTTTAAATAACGGGAACACCATATTGGCATCCGTTTGCAATGCGTCAATGGCCACTACATTCTCTTTATTAAAGCCGGGGTTTTTATTCATCATATATCTTGTTTGCTGCAGTATGATGACTGTGGACACGATAAATGCAATAGATAATACAAACTGGAATGTAACCAACGCTTTTGTAAAAAAGTTTGAGCCGCCCACTTTTATTTTGCTTTTTAGTACAGTCACCGGCTTAAACTTTGACAGCACCAGCGCAGGGTAACCGCCTGCAATTAATGTTATTGCGAGCACAACTGCACCCATTATTATGCTTATTTTCGGGAATTGGGCAAATGAAAAATGCAGGTTTACCGAAGCCAGCATGTTAAACCAGGGCAGCAGCAACGTTGCCATCAGCAGGCCACAACAAGTTGAAATAACTGCTAACACAAATGCCTCAACAAGAAACTGTAAAACAACCTGGCCGCGGCCCGCACCTATTACTTTGCGTACACCAACTTCTTTGCTTCTTGCTGCTGCACGGCCCACAGACAGGGTTGTAAAATTTATACACGCAATAAGTAAAATGCCTGCCGCAATAGCCAGCAACACCCACATAACCATAGGATTTATTTTACCATAATCAGTAAAGCCCCACGCATTAAATGAAGTGCCGGTATGTATAGCTAATAACGGCTGCATTTTGAGACTAATCGGCAGGTCCTTTTCATTCCAGTTAACACCGGATTTAAGCATATCTTCAATAAAATTCTTTGTGTTGGCAACAAAAGTTGGATCAAATGATTGTAAAAATTTTGATAGTTTCTGCGGGCTGCGGGCGAACGTACTTCCCTGTTTCAGTAATACGTAGGATTGCCTTACCGTTGGATGCCAGTTATTACCTATGGTAAACTGGTTGTTATTTACTTCTGCAAAATGGTAGTTGCCCAGCACATCAAACTGTATGGTAGAGTTTGCCGGTGCATCTTTTGCCACAGCCGATACCCTGAATGGGCGGAATGTTGTGCCAATTTGCATTTCCAGTGTTTTACCAACTGCATCTGTATTACCAAATACCTGCATCGCCCTTGTTTCAGTCAACACAATGTCATCCGGGTCATGCAGGGCATTGTCTGCGTTGCCATGCACCAATGGAAAAGTGAATACTGAAAAAAATGAAGGGTCAGCGTAAGTTACACTTACACGGTATACTCTATTCCCGCTGCGCAACAGGTTTTCGCCCCAGGGCAGTTGTATATTAACATAATCAACTACATCCGGCACCAATTGCTTTAATGCCTGGCCAAGTGACGGGTACGTTGGGCTATACACATCCGTATAAGCAATAGGTGTATTATCATTGGTAAGCCTGTTCCATTCGTAGGGCCGGTAAATATCAGCCGCATTTTTTTGAAACTTGTCAAAACTATTTTCATAAGCGGTATATAATAATAACAGGATAAAACAAGCAATACCTGTTGATAACCCCACAATATTAATAAGGCTAAAAACCTTATTATTGCGCAGGTTTCGTAATGTAATAGTTAAATAGTTTTTCAGCATACAATTGGTTTATGGTTCATAGTACAAAATCCATAGATAGCGCCAGTACCTTTTCAGGTTCCACGTCTGTCGTTTTACTTACTTTTCACCTTTGCCTTTGCACTTCCATCATTCCGTTCTTAAACTCTTTACCGGGTTGGCTAAAGCCGCCCGTAATGCCCGGTAGCCTGCAGTAAGCCATGCAATTAATATTGATGCCATAATGGTTGCAGCAAATATGCCTGCGCCCAGCGGAACGCGGTAGCTGTAATTTTGCAGCCAGCTATGCATAAAATAATACGCCAATGGCGATGCTATTAAAAAGGCTACTGTTATAAGTATGGTAAACTCTTTTGAAAACAGGTACACAATATGTATGGCAGATGCGCCAAGTACTTTGCGTACGCCTATCTCTTTTATACGCTGTGCAGCCATGAAAGATACAAGGCCATACAGCCCCAGGCAGGAGATAAAAATGGCGATACAGGCGAAAATGGTATAAAGCTGCGATAGCTGGTCTTCCTGTTTATAAAAACCGGCTATCTTATCATCTAAAAACTGGTATTCATAAATGTATTTGGGAAATGCGGCTGTCCACAGTTTTTCAACAGCAGCAAGCGTTGGCTTTACGCGCTGCGGCCGTATTTTAACTGATAAGTTGCCGTACACCCCTTTCCAGGTTGACATAACAACGGGCGCTATAGCCTTAACAAGTGAGCCACCGTTAAAATCTTTTACTACACCCACCACAGACCCTTTTAGCTGCCCGTCCCAAAAACTCAGGTTTTTGCCAATAATATCCTCCGGGCTTTTAAGGCCAAGTAATTTAACAAGCGTTTCGTTAACTACAAATTCCTTCACCGTGTCTGAGGGGCCATAAGGCCTGCCAGCCACCATTTGCAGGTCGAATGTTTTAAATACGTCCGCGTCAGCCCATTTCAGGTCGGCATTAAAATTTGTTTCCTTTTCTGAGCCGTTATATTTAAAATCGCTGCCCCAGTGCGAATTGTCTGTAATGGTAAATGTGCTAAGGCTTACATTGGTTACGCCGGGCTGTTGCAATAACTGCGATTTTAAAACATCAAATTTCGATACGCTTGTGCTATCGCCGGGCAAAGGGATGTTTACTACGGCATCTTTAGCAAAACCCATTTCGGCCGTTCTGAAATAATTCATCTGGCTTAACACCACAAGGGTGCCAATAATAAGCGCCTGTGCAACTGTAAACTGCAGTACCACCAGGGCACGCCTTAACGATATGCCGCTTTTGGTGCGGCCTGTTAACCTGCTTTTAAGCGCTGTAATTGGGTTGAAACCAGACAGCACTATGGCGGGGTAAAGGCCTGAAAGTAACGTTACCAGTATAATAATTCCGGCAAGAAACAGGGCAATGGCAATATTTATTTGCAGCCCTATTTTTGTTTCAAGTAACTGGTTAAGCAATGGCAGCACGCTTATTGCTATAACTATGGCAATGGCAACAGCCGTAAGAGTAATAATAAAACTTTCGCATAAAAACTGTGCAATAAGCTGGGGCTTGCCGCTGCCCAGCACCTTGCGTACCCCCACTTCTTTCGCGCGGTTAACAGCCTGTGCCGTAGCAAGGTTAATAAAGTTAATACACGCTATTACCAGCAAAAAAATACCTATAAGGCTAAGGGCGGTTATAAGGTCTTTACCAAATGTGTTGCCGTTATAGTTGCCAAACCTTTTGTCAAAATGCATTTCGGCAAGGGGCTGCAATACAAATGACTGCTTGCCGGCATAGTCGCCGGGGATATGTTTTTGGCCAAAGGCTATGAGAGACCGGCTGAAACTGCTTGCCTGCATACCTGGCGGCAGCATTACAAATGTGTTCATATTGCTGCTTACGCTAACCCAGTCGCGGGACGTATCCTCGTCGAGTGATTTGAATGAGATGGCCACCTGTATAGGGAAATCTGTATTGTTGGGCACATCTTTTAGTATGCCCGTTATCTTGCAGATTTTGTTATCATTATATTGCAGGCTTCTGCCAATGGCTTTGTGCCAATCGCCAAAGTATTTGTTTGCTGCCTGCTGTGTCATTACGGCTGTACCCGGTGCGGCAAGTGCCGTCTTTTTATCGCCAGTAACAAAGGGAAAATTGAATATGTCAAAAAACTGCGGCTCAATATAAAACAGCCCGTCTTCCTTAAATTTTTTGGGGGTAAGATTGCCACTTTCATCCAGCACCGTAACCTGCTCGCCCCGTGCGCCCCTGATAGAAGCAATATGCTCGAGTTGCGGAAAATCCAGCGCAAGCTGTTTGCCGGCAGGATAACAGATACCCCTTGAATAGCCGCCCCCCGAAGACCTGTGAAACTGCGTTGATACCCTGTAAATACGATCAGCATTGGCATGAAAGTTATCAAAACTGGTTTCATACTGTATTACCAAAAAAATAAGCAGGCATGCTGCAATACCAACTGCAAGGCCGGTGGTATTAATAACTGCATACACCTTATTACGCATTAACTTTCTGTAGGCTGTTTTAAAATAATTTTTAAGCATATAGGTTCGTTATTGGTTCATGTTTTTTTGGTTCATAGTTAATGGTTTATAGAAACCATCTGCGCTTTTCGCACTAATCACTCTGTTCTCAAACTCTTTACCGGGTTTGCCAATGCCGCTTTAATAGCCTGACGGCTAACCGTAAGCAGCGCTATAAACATTACCGCCAGTAACGGCACAACAAACAGCCACCAGCTAAGGCTTATCCTGAACACATAGCCCTGCAGCCACTGGTGCCCGCCCCAGTAAACCAGAGGCAAGGCAATAACATTGGCAATAATTATAAGCCCTACAAAATCCCTGGCAATAAGCGCAACAATATTGGGTACTGTAGCGCCCAGCACTTTACGTATGCCTATTTCTTTTACGCGCTGGTTAATGGTAATAAGCGTTAGCCCGAAAAGGCCCATACAGGCCACAAAAACGGCAAAACCTGCAAACAGGCTGAACACCTGCCCAAAATGCTGCTCTGTTTTGTATTGGCGGTTAAAAAACTCATCAAGAAAAAAATATTCAAACGCCGATTGCGGAAAAACTGTTTTATATATTTTTTCAATACCGGCGATGGTTTGCGGCATATTGCCGGTATTTACTTTTATCTCGTAATCCGCAAGGCTGTTGGGGTCATACTGGCGAAAAACTATGGGCACAAAAGCTTCTTTCAGCGAACTTTGGTGAAAATTTTCTGTTACGCCTGTTACTTCATTTTCAAATACCCTGCCCCTGCCGTTTCTCGTTTCAATAAGTTTGCCTACTGCATCCTGCGGGCTTTTAAACCCTAAAGTGCTTACAGCGGCTTCGTTCAGCAGCATTGCAGGGTATTTTCGGTTCCATGCCTTGGCATCCCTTGTATCGCCCGCAACTACC
>DASZUX010000198.1:0-6709 GCA_035547455.1 Chitinophagaceae bacterium | reverse complement strand
AGTAATGTATTGCAATAGGCTATCCTCAGAAATTATTTTTTGATATTTACCATAGGAAATAAATAAATTATTAATAATCAAATCAGGGTATGTAGAGTCATAAGGAAACATGATTTTGGCATTTAACCTGTACACAAACCTGCTGCTGCCCTGTATCATGCCCTGGTTTACGAGTTTTTTGTAGGGTTCATCATGGCTTATATAACCAAGGTCGTAAAGGCATTTCGTCCACATACGGCTGTACAGCAAATGGCCTACGGCATGCTCGGTGCCGCCAATGTATAAATCTACCTGGCCCCAGTAATCGCTTACCCGCCTGTCACAAAATGCAGCATCGTTGTGCGGGTCCATATACCGCAAAAAGTACCAGCTACTGCCTGCATAGCCGGGCATGGTGTTGGTTTCCAGGTGTTTGGCTGTCCAGCTTTCTATATTCGCCAGCGGGCCTTCTCCATCCGGGCCGGGTTTGTAGCTGTCAACATGGGGCAACTCAAGTGGCAATTCGCTTTCATCTAACGGGTAAGCAATACCATCTATCCATTTTATAGGGAAAGGCTCACCCCAGTAGCGCTGGCGGCTAAAGGCTGCATCGCGCATTTTGTAATTAACCTTTCGTTTGCCGATGCCCATCTCCTCTATCTTATCACACACCACATCAATAGCCTTGCGCATAGGCATGCCATTTAAAAAACCACTGTTTTCCAATATCGCATCCTTAGTGGGGTTGGCGTCTTCGCCGTTAAAATAGCTGCCGATAATATTGGTAATGGGTATATTAAAATGCTTTGCAAATTTAAAGTCGCGTTCATCACCGCAGGGCACGGCCATAATAGCCCCTGTGCCATAACCGGCAAGCACGTATTCGCTTATCCAGATGGGTATTTGTTTGCCGTCAAAAGGGTTAACCGCATACGCCCCGGTAAAGCACCCTGTAATTTTCTTTTCTGCCTGGCGCTCACGGTCGCTGCGGCTTTTTACGTATGCGATGTATTCGTCAACTGCGCTTTTTTGTTCATCACTTACAACAGAAGAAATCCACTCAAGTTCCGGTGCAACCACCATAAAGTCAACGCCGAAAATAGTATCAGGCCTCGTGGTATAAACGCGCAATTCCTGGCTATGCCCGGCTATTTCAAACTCAATCTCCGCACCACTGCTCCTGCCAATCCAGTTGCTTTGCATTTCCTTCATTGCCTCGCTGAACTCAATACGTTCAAGACCTTCCAGCAGCCTGTCAGCGTACTCGGTTATACGCAAATACCACTGGCGCAGTTTTTTCTTTACCACGGGGTAACCACCGCGCTCACTTACGCCGTTTACCACTTCATCGTTGGCCAGTACTGTACCCAGGGCTTCACACCAGTTTACTTCGCCATACCCGCAGTATGCAAGGCGGTAATTCATTAAAATGTCATGCTGCTGCTTTTCTGAAAAACCTTTCCACTCATCAGCGGTAAACGTTTCAATTTCATAAACCGCTGAAGAAGGAAACGGGTGAGCCTTATTGCCTTCTTTCTCAAAAGAAGCTACCAGCACGTCAATGCTTTCTGCTTTATTGGTTTGGCGGTTATAAAAGCTTTTGAATAACTGCAGAAAAATCCATTGGGTCCATTTATAATAATTGGGGTCGCTGGTGCGTACTTCGCGGCTCCAGTCAAAGCAAAAGCCAATATTGTCAAGCTGCCTGCGAAAGTTCCGGATATTTTGCTCAGTAGATACTGCAGGGTGTATGCCATGTTCAATAGCATATTGTTCTGCCGGCAGGCCAAACGCATCATACCCCATAGGATGCAGCACATTGTACCCTTTTAACCTTTTAAACCGCGCAAAAATATCGCTGGCTATATAGCCCAGCGGGTGGCCTACATGCAAGCCCGCACCGCTGGGGTAGGGAAACATGTCAAGCACATAATACTTGGGCTTGCTGCTGTTATTGCTAATTTTGTATGCCTGGGTTTCTTTCCAGCGTTGCTGCCATTTTTTTTCTATATCCCTGAAATTATATTCCATTACTTGTAAACTATATTCTGTACCTGTTGTTTAATTATTATTACCCGGTGTTATTAATGCTGCTGCAACTACTGCCGGGGTATGCAATTTTGCCGGGTATAAAGGTTTTTGCGTTTTAATTATACTAAGCCGGCAAACTATGCGTTTAGAGTGTTGCAAATGTAAGGCAATAACCTAAATTTGCCCCGTTACGTTAAACTGAATAAACTGCAATTATGGCCAAACCTGTAAAATCGCTAAAGCGCGGAAAAGCCAATTATACATACAGCATTATTGGTGTTACCATTGTATTGTTTATTTTGGGCTTTACCGGCTGGCTTTTTTTAATTGTGGTTAGGCAGGGTGGCAACGCGCTTAAAGAAAATAATGTAGCAATTAACGCGTTTATTACTGCTGCAGCCAGCAAAGACAGTATTAAAGCGCTGCAGGACTATGTTACGGCGCGCCCCTACAGCCAGAACATAGAGTACACTGATAAAGAAAAGGCGAAGGAAAACTGGTTGAAAGATGGTAATGAAGACTGGCAAAAAGTACTGCCAGACCAAAACCCGCTGCCTGAAAGCATTGATTTTCACCTGAAAGCAGATTACGCCAACAATGATAGTATTGAAAAAATAACGGCTGATTTAACCACCCGCTTTCCTACTACCGTGTCAGATATCGGTTATCGCAAATCTGCCATTACCACGCTGAATACCTGGATTGACCGTTTTGGCCTTATATGCCTTGTAATAGGTATAGTGCTTTGCATTATTGTAATTGTTAGTATTGACAATACTATAAGGCTGGCAATGTTCAGCAACCGTTTTTTAATAAAAACCATGCAAATGGTGGGCGCTACGCGCGGTTTTATTGCCCGCCCCATGGCAAAACGTGCTTTGCTGAACGGTTTTATAAGTTCATTAATCGCCATTGGCCTGTTATACGCGTTTATACGCTGGTTTGAAAATATAATACCCGAGTTACACCCGGTTAACAGCACCCCGCTTACTTTATATCTTTTTGCCGGAATGATAATTATTGGCATGACTATATCGCTTTTCAGCACCCACCGCAGCGTTATGAAATACCTGCGTATGAAACTGGATGATTTATATTAGCGAAATATTTAGCCTTTTGCAGATAAGGCTGTAAAGCGCTTTTCCGGTTTAAGAAAGTTTTATCAATTAAAATCTACGAAACTTTCGTAATATTGGGATGTTATTTAATAATAAACCACTATATTGCACCCCTTAATTATAACTTATGGCAGTTAGTAAACCGGTAAATAAACCCCTGGCACGGCCTGCACCTATACCTGTGCCCAAAGCGGCAAAAAAGAAAGAAGTAAAACCCCTTGACACATTATTTACCAGGGATAATTATATGTGGATGGCCATTGGCGCCGTTATTATAGCCATCGGCATGTTTTTAATGAGTGGCGGCAAAAACCAGGACCCCAATACTTTTAACACAGATGTAGTGTACAGCACTACCCGTATAACAGTAGCGCCTATACTTATTGTACTGGGCTTGCTGGTTGAAGTATATGCCATATTTAAAAAGTCTAAAAAAGCGGTAACAGAATAGATTACTATTGTATTAAGCAATTATATTATTATTGTAAAGCGGTACTGCGGTACCGCTTTTTTTATAGTTTAGTTGCGTTTAAAATTTGCAACTATGAACGAAATGATGATGGAGCCCGCAGGAATGCTTTTTTTGCGGGAGCAACTGCAAAGGCTTTGCAGCCGGGTTATTACTGAAGAAGACCTGCTTACCATAAAAAATCTTATTGATAACTTTTTGCATAAAAAAGATTACAGGAACGAAGATGAAATGCCTGAAGAATTCGGTTGTACCCGGTATGATTTTGACGAATGGCTGCATGACCCCGGGAAATAGACTGTTATTTCAAAAATCAGCAAAAAAAGCCCGTTATATTACTGCCAATGATGCAGATTTTAATATTCTCAAAAACATTCCTTTTCAAAGGGTAAATGTGTTAACATTGCAGCAGCTTATACAAATTATTACACCCGCATAAAACCAACTGCTTTTATGAGCATTTTTGAAAGCGTTATTCTCGCTGTAGTTGAAGGTATAACCGAATTTTTGCCAATATCCAGTACCGGGCACATGATCATTACAAGCTCATTAATGGGTATTGAAAAAGATGACTTTACCAAGCTGTTTGAAATAGCCATACAACTTGGCGCTATTCTTTCTGTAGTAGTGCTTTACTGGAAAAAGTTTTTTGATTTCAGCCGCTGGCAATTTTATATAAAACTTATTGTTGCCGTAATACCCGCGCTTATACTGGGTGCAATATTTTCTGATAAAATAGATGCCCTGCTGGAAAGCCCGCTGGTGGTTGCCGTTGCATTTGTAGCAGGCGGTATTATATTACTGTTTATTGATAATGTGTTTAACGCCCCTGCCGTTGATGATGACAAGCAGGTTAGCTATGTAAAAGGTTTTATTATTGGTATTTGGCAATGCCTTGCCATGATACCCGGCGTTAGCCGCAGTGCAGCAAGTATTATAGGCGGCATGCAGCAAAAACTTACAAGAAGGCTTGCTGCTGAATTTTCGTTCTTCCTTGCCGTGCCTACTATGGCTGCCGCAACAGGCTACAAACTGCTTAAGGCATTTAAAAATACCCCGGAAATACTAAAAGATCACGACAACCTTATTAAACTGGCTATTGGCAATGCGGTGGCGTTTGTGGTAGCCATGCTGGCAATAAAATTCTTTATAACCTACCTGCAAAAACATGGCTTTAAACTGTTTGGATGGTACCGTATTATAGCAGGCGTTATACTGCTTGCACTTATCTATTCAGGCAAAATAGTGTAATAAGTTTGCATAAGGGCTGCTAAAAATTGGTTTGTCGTTATAAATCGCTAATTTTTCATCCTTAATCCACATCATGCAAACTGCTGCTAAAAAAGTAATTAACGGATGGGCAATGTACGACTGGGCAAACAGCGCCTATAACCTTGTAATTACATCAACCTTCTTTCCTGCTTATTATGATGTGGTTACCGCTACAAAGGATAATGCAGGCAACATAACAGGCCATACAGTAACATTTCTTGGCCTGCAGTTTGAAAGTGCCTCTTTATATAATTATGCTCTCGCCGTTGCATACCTGGTTATTGCATTACTATCGCCCATTCTCTCATCAATTGCAGACTATAAGGGCAACAAGAAAAACTTTATGCAGTTTTTTTGTTATTTGGGCAGCCTTAGTTGCATGCTTATGTATTTTTTTACAAAAGATACCCTTGCGCTGGGCATTTTTACATGTATAATAGCAGCTATCGGTTACTGCGGAAGTTTTGTATTTTACAACTCGTACCTGCCGGAAATTGCCGCTGAAGAAGACCGCGACAGGATAAGCGCCAAAGGGTTTGCATGGGGCTATACGGGCAGTATTATTTTACAGGTAGTATGCTTTGCCCTGGTGCTGTTAAATTTATTTGGTGACAAGGCAATGCCGCTAAGGCTTTCATTTTTGCTAACAGGTATATGGTGGGCGGGCTTTGCTCAAATTACTTTTAACCGGTTGCCCAAAGGCACACCGGCAGCAAATTTTGAAAACAAAAACATTTTAACACACGGTTTTAAAGAACTATCAATTGTATGGAATATTGCAAAGAAAATTCCGGTACTTAAACGGTTTCTTGTTTCATTCCTTTTTTACAGCATGGGCGTGCAAACGGTAATGCTTGCTGCTACTTTGTTTGGCAGCCAGGTATTGGGGCTTTCAGCAACCAAGCTTATTGCCTGCATATTAATAATACAGGCTGTAGCAATAGGCGGGGCTTATCTTATGGCTAAACTCAGTGCAATATATGGCAACATTAAAGTACTTATGTTTGTTGTAATATTATGGATTGGCGTTTGTATTGCAGCTTACTTTATTACAACAGAAATGGGGTTTTACATAGTTGCTACCGTAGTGGGTCTTATAATGGGTGGTATTCAGTCATTAAGCCGTTCTACATATTCTAAAATAATGCCCGAAACACATGACACCGCCTCCTTTTTTAGCTTTTTTGATGTTACGGAAAAAGTGGCAATTGTTATAGGGATGTTTAGTTTTGGGTTTGTACAGGAAGTCACCGGCAATATGAGAAACTCTGTTATAGCTTTGATAGTGTTTTTTGCAATAGGCTTTTTGTCGCTGGCTTTTACGCTATCTGCGGAAAAGAAAAAACCCGTTTCTGCATAATGTTCGTGTAATAAACTAACAAAAATTGTTAACCGCCGTTACTCGTAATACTATGAACCTTTACACCATTGATACGGAATTATTTAAATTAGATGGCGGCGCCATGTTTGGCGTAGTGCCCAAAACAATATGGAATAAGCTTAACCCTGCTGATGAAAATAACCTGTGCACATGGGCCATGCGTTTACTGCTTATTGAAGATGGTAAGCAGCTAATATTGGTTGATACCGGCATAGGCAATAAACAGGATGCCAAATTCTTCAGCTATTATTACCTGCACGGCAACCATACACTTGACAGCTCTTTAAAGGCGCTTGGCTTTAGCAAAGACGACATAACGGATGTGATACTTACCCACCTGCATTTTGACCATTGTGGCGGCAGCATTGTAAGAGAGGGCGAAAATCTGGTACCGGCTTTTAAAAATGCCGTTTACTGGAGCAATGAACGGCATTGGCATTGGGCAACCCACCCCAACGA
>DASZUX010000197.1:0-4000 GCA_035547455.1 Chitinophagaceae bacterium | reverse complement strand
CTGATGTATTAAAGAAGTTGTTTGATGCCATAAGTACTGTGCCGGTACGTATGGTAAGTTATGGCGGCAGCAGGCATAATATATCGTTGCTTGTGCCTGCGGCATATAAAAAGGAGATGCTGCAGTTAATAAACAAAGGCGTGTTTGGGTTGTAAAGGATATACTAATCTTGAAAAGTAAACGATAAACGTTTAAAGGTAAATATTGGCTTTACCAGAGGCAACGGCAGCGTGTGAGGAATTCTTAATATGTTATTTTCTTGTCTTTTTATGGTCGTTGCCTGCGCCCGGCAATTTATAAAACACTTTCACACTAACTTACGTTATGGTTTCCATCGGATTAATAAAAGAAGGCAAGGTTCCGCAGGATAACCGTGTAGCTTTAACACCTGCACAGTGCAGGTGGTTGCGGCAAAATATTGCGGGCTGTACTGTTACAGTACAGAGCTCCTCTACCCGCTGCTACAGTGATAGAGAATACATACAGGCCGGCATAGCAGTAAAAGATAACGTGGATGATTGTGATGTGCTGCTGGGAATAAAGGAAGTGCCTGTGGATATGCTGGTTGCAGGCAAAACCTACCTGTTTTTTTCTCACACCAAAAAAAAGCAGCCTTACAATCAAAAGCTGATGCATACATTGGTGGACAAAAATATTACGCTTATTGATTATGAGTGCCTTGAGCACGAAGACGGACAGCGGATCATCGGCTTTGGATTTTTTGCAGGGGTTGTGGGCGCACATAACGGCATGATGGCTTATGGTGAAAGAACGGGAGCATTTAAACTGGCAAGGGTATATAAGCAAAAAGACTATCGTTCATTAATACATACTTATTTTGGATTAAAGCTGCCAAATGTAAAAGTGGCTGTAACCGGCAGTGGCAGGGTAGCGCATGGTATAATTGAAATAATGAACCTAATGGGTGTTACGGAGGTTGAACCTGATGAATACCTTGAACGGAATTTTAGTTACCCGGTATATGTGCAGCTAAAAGGGCACAACCTTTATACCCACAAAGAATTAAAAACCTATAAACGTGAGCATTTTCACGCAAACCCTGCAGAATACCGCAGCAGGTTTTTGCCCTATAGCCGAACTACCGATATTTTGATGAACGGCATTTACTGGGAACCGGATATGCCCCGCCTGTTTGAAAAGGGCGATATTAACGATAGCTTTACTATTACTACAATTGCAGATGTAACAGACGATAGTAACGGATCGGTGCCGATTAATCTCGGCGACCAGGACATACAAGACCCTGTATATGGAGTTGACAGGAAAACATTTGAAAAAACGGCGCCTTACCTGCCAGGTAGTATTGATGTAATGGCTGTAGGAAACCTGCCCAATGAACTGCCACGAGATGCCAGCCGCTACTTCGGCGAACAGCTTATAAAATTTGTATTGCCGGATTTACTGGGCAATGGAAGCGATATATTGAACCGGGCAACTATTTTACAACATGGAAAGCTTACCCGGTATTTTGAGTATTTGGGTGATTATGCTGCACTTTAATTTTACAGGTACAGGTAATAATCCTGCAGCAGGTGTTGAAAAGCAGGTGAATAGTTAGCATAAGCATCCATAATTACTATTTCATCTTGTATTGCATTAACCGGGCTTCTTCCAAACATTAATATACTTCTGAAATAATCGTGCCCGGAGGTTTGTTTAACCAGTGTTTTTTTAATAAGGTAAAAACCTTTTTCTGCAGCCAGCTTTTGAAAGTATTCAGCGCGATGATAAGGAAGTAATACTCCAAAATTCCCGGTTTCGTGTAAGAGGATTTTAACAGCGTAAAGAAGTTCCTCAATGTTCAACTCGCTGCTGTGCAGCGCCAGGTTACGTTTGTTGTCTTGACTTTTTAAGTCATTTTCAAAAAAAGGAGGGTTGCTTATGATAAAATTGAATGGCTGATTGATTGATGCATTAGCTGGCGGTGATAGTTTAGTGAGCTGTTGTATTGAAATATGCTGTACTGTTAATCTTTCCTTCCACGGTGAAGCTGCAAAATTCTCCGAGGCTTGCTGTGCCGCGGGGGCGTCAATTTCAACAGCCTCAATTATTGCAGTTTTGTTTTTTTGAGCACACATCAATGAAAGCAGCCCTGTTCCTGTCCCAATATCAAGAACCCGTATATTTTCTTTTTCTGCAATAAAGCCTGCAGCTATTGCCCCAAACAGGCAGGCATCCGTACATACCTTCATTGCACACTTATCCTGGTAAATAATAAACTGTTTAAACCTAAAGTAATTATTGGGCATTGTCGCTATTTATCTATTTCTGCAAGCAGGTTGGGTATATCCAAATGTTCGGTTACCATGTGCAGGTTGCCCTCTTTGTCAACAGGCCACTGCTCTTTGGGTTTATCCCAGTATAGTTCAATCCCGTTGCCATCCGGGTCATCTAAATAAATTGCTTCAGATACCCCGTGGTCGGATGCTCCCGCAATAGGGTAACGCATATCAATCAATCGTTTAAGCGCGATTGCCAAGTCTTTACGTGCAGGATACAGGATGGCGGTATGAAACAACCCCGGTGCATGCACCGGGGCTGGGGCAGCGCCTTTACTATACCAGGTGTTTAGACCAATGTGATGATGATAACCGCCCGCAGAAATGAATACGGCCTGGGTGCCATAACGCTGCATGATTTCAAAGCCCAGCAGGTCATGATAAAATGCTAAGGCTTTGTCAATATCAGATACTTTAAGGTGCACATGACCTATTCTGGTACCGGCAGGAACTGAATAATTCATAATTATGGTTTAAATATTGGCAAAGTTGAGCACACTGGCTAATAAAATTTAGCTAAAGCCGCAAAAAAGCACTGCCGTTACCAAAAGGTAACCGCAATTAAAAAACCGCCCGTAACAAGGCGGTTGATATTTTTAAAATTACCGGGTTATTTAACCACCGCACTGCTGGATTTACTCGTCAGCAGTAAGGCCCGCTAACAGGTACTCTTTATTAAGTCTTGCAATATTCGTGATTGAAATCCCTTTGGGGCAAGTGGCTTCGCAGGCACCGGTAGCGGTGCAGGCACCAAAACCTTCTTTATCCATTTGTGTAATCATGTCCATCACGCGGGTCTTTCTTTCCGGTGCGCCTTGCGGCAGTAAGGCGAGATGAGACACTTTGGCGCTTACAAATAACAGCGCGGAACTATTTTTACAGGCAGCAACACAAGCACCACAGCCAATGCACGCAGCGGAAGCAAAAGCTTCGTCAGCAAGCTTTTTCTCAACAGGCATTGAGTTGGCATCAACGGCATTGCCGGTGTTTACAGAAATAAAGCCGCCGGCCTGTATAATGCGGTCAAATGATGATCGGTCTGTTACCAGGTCTTTTATAACCGGGAATGCTTTTGCCCTCCACGGCTCAACAGTAATAGTGTCGCCATCTTTAAATGCACGCATGTGTAACTGGCAGGTAGTATTTTGCTGCCAGGGGCCATGCGGCTTGCCGTCAATATACATACTGCACATACCGCAAATACCTTCACGGCAATCATGGTCAAAGGCAATAGGGTCTTTCCCTTCGTTAATCAAGCGCTCATTCAAAACATCAAACATTTCAAGAAAACTCATTTCGCTCGAAATGCCCGCCACTTGGTAAGTTTCAAAACCACCCTGGCTATCTTTGTTTTTTTGCCTCCACACCTTTAAAGTGAGGTTCATTGTATAGTGTTCCATTCCTTCGGAATTTTAAATTGAACGCAGATTGAAAGGATTGTAAGGATAAGGCTTATATATCTCTTCAAACCGCTTTCTTATAAGTTACTTATAATTTCTTTGTGTAGGTTTAATAACCTCGTAATCCAGGGTTTCCTTATGCAGTTCCCAATCGTGGTCTCCTTTATATTCCCATGCGGCAACATACATAAAGTTAACGTCATCGCGCAATGCTTCGCCATCCGGTGTTTGGTATTCTTCTCTAAAATGCCCGCCGCAGCTTTCGTTACGGTGCAACGCATCTTTACACATTAACTCACC
>DASZUX010000196.1:0-10932 GCA_035547455.1 Chitinophagaceae bacterium | reverse complement strand
AGAGGGAAAAAGCATCTTTTTTAAAAGAGAATATATTACCTGTGCAACAAAGCGGGCAACTTAAATTTATTACCGCACCGCAAACAGTGCTCACTGAAACAGGTATGCTTGATACGGCAGTGTTTAATGAAAACATCCGCCTGCGTTTTGTAAACGGCCATACTGACATGATGATGCTGCCGCAAATAACATATAAGGGCAAAACCATTGTGTACATGGCAGATTTACTGCCTTCAACAGCACATATACCTTTGCCCTATATTATGGGATACGATATGTTTCCGCTTACTACGCTGCACGAAAAAAAATCGTTTCTTAAAGAAGCTGCAGATAATGATTACATCTTATTTTTTGAGCACGACCCTGTAAATGAGTGCTGCACTTTACAGCATACTGAAAAAGGCATTCGCCAAAATAACCTGTTTACATTAAGCAGCCTGTAAGTTCAATGCGGCTTAAGATTCATCTTATCTCTGGCGGATGAGGGAGCTTAACGGGTACCTGAGATTACTGTAATCCATCATATCTATTTTAACGCTGCCAACCACTATTGGGCTTTCTATACGCAGCGGTACATGGTTTTTATCGTCGCTCACCCACACAGTCATTTTCTCTCCGCCCTGGAAAAGTGTTCCCTTTACAAGCAGTGGCTTAAACTTAATGGCTTTAAACTTACCATATTTGGTTTTTACCGTTTCCTTACCCAGGTAACGTATGTAAAGATTTTCTACTTCGTTATCAATAAACATACTAAAAGGTACGCGCTCATTCACCTGGTATTTATCAAAGTCAATATTACGGGCATAATACACTGAGCTTAAAACGTCCTGTACGCAGTTGGGCACTTTAAATACGCCTGCATTTGTAATAGCCGTGTTGGATGCCTGGTCAAAGGTTACATTCTCGTATTTTTTATACCCGCCCTCATTTACGTTGCGTACAAATTTTAGCGGCTGCAGGTTTGTGGTATCAAAATAACTTTCATACCGGTCTCTTACCTTAAATATCCAGTCGTAGCTTGAGTTTGAAGCTCCTTCGCCTACAACATGATAAACTTCTTTATTATTCAGTTTTTCAAGCGTAGTTGTAAAAGTAGCAGTACCGGCATTAACATATATGCCAACAACGGAATAATACACATTAAACGTTATACTTTCACCTGCCTTAAAGGCAGTATTCTTTATACCGCAAAAGTCGTCTCCCGCAGAAAGGCGCACAAATATTATTAATCCAAAAAATAAAGCTGTTAACCGCTTCACGTTACCTGTTTCTAAAAATTTTTATACTTAATACAAACAAACTGCCAATTACCGCCGGAATAATAATGTTAAGCAACCAAATACCTGCGGCAGTAAAAACAATACCACCTGTATTTTTACTTAATACGCCAAATAGCTGAATACCGGTTTCTCCTCTTATACCAAGGTCGGCAACGGGTATAGTGGGCAATATGGCTAATACCAAAAAAAGAACGCTTGTAGTGCAAACAGCATCAAGCCAATAAATCTGCACGTTAAATATATGCAGCATCAGTAAATATTGAACAATAAAAACAATAAATCTTATAACAGACAGTATCAAAATTTTCGTTAATTCCTTCCAGTGAAAACCCTCCAGCCGTTCAATTAAAAATTTGTATTTATATACAAACGGAATTTTCTCAACCAATAGTGTAAGCCACGACAGCCGGTAATAAATAAATAACACTACTATAAAGGTCATGGCCATCATATATACTACTGCCATAACCCAAAAACCTGTAAAGCCCTGGGCCTGCGGTAAACCCTGCCAGGTATGGTTATACAGGTAAATAAGGCCTGTAAGCCCGGCAGCAAGCGTTACCAGTATCTGGCTCAGGCTGCCAATAAAAGTAACAGCTATTGACCGCAGACGATTACCTTCTTTCATGTACACAATCCTGCCAAAATAATCTCCTATTCCATTGGGAGCAAACAATGAAAACGATAAACCGGATAGCACTGCTTTAATAGCTGTAAAAAAACTTACCTTTTGTACAGTTGCTATCAGTATTTGCCATTTCTTAGCTTCAATAGTCCAATTAAGCATCATCAGCAAAAAAAGTAATACCAGGTAAGGCTTGTTCTTTTCTGAAAAGGCTTCCTGCATAAGTTGCTGCGTTTGCTGCAAGGCAGAATGCTGGGTTAGCTTATGGTAAATGGTAAAAGCCAGCACAATAAATAAAAGGGGGCCTAATACATAGTTCAGCAATATTTTATAACGCCGTTTTAGCAAACAAAATTTTTATCAAACGTACGTTAAAACAATCATTTTGAGGCAGTTTATGTTTATTGCAGTAATGGGTAATTCGTTATTTTCACGGAGTGATAAATCAAAGAGCGGATATAATACTGGGTATAGACCCCGGTACTTTGGTAATGGGGTATGCAGTAATTGCTGTTGGCGGCAGCAATATTACACTTACTGCCATGGATGTATTGAGGCTTGCATCAAAAAAAGACGTATATGAGAGGTTGCAAATGATTCACACACGTGTATGCGAACTTATTGTGCTGCATAAACCGACTATGTTTGCTATTGAAGCTCCATTTTTTGGTAAAAATGTACAAAGCATGCTTAAACTTGGCAGGGCGCAGGGCGTAGCAATTGCAGCAGCTATGCAGTACGCGGTTGATGTTACGGAATACTCTCCCAAAAAAGTTAAGCAGGCAATTACAGGCAATGGCAATGCCGACAAGGAGCAGGTTTGGAAGATGCTGCAACGCGTTTTACAATTGCAGGAAAAGCCGCATTATTTTGATGCAACCGACGCACTTGCAGTAGCTTTATGCCATCATTATCAAACGTCATCACCTGTTTTTAAAAAGAATAAGGGCTTTAAGGGCTGGGAAGATTTTATTGCGAAAAACGAAAGCCGGGTAAAAAATAAATAACCCATGTTATGCAACCCAAACTTTTAAAAAAGATAAGAACGCTTACAGTGTTTTTTATGATTATGCTTGCCCTTAGCGGTATTACAGCTTTTCCTGTTTACAGCGAATTGAACTGGCTTAAACAGTTCAGCATTATGAATAACAGCAGCTTTATAAGCAATTGGCTTAACCATGTGTATTATGCCGTACAGGATGCTCAAACACGTTACCCTTTTTTATTTTACGGTTACGACTGGCTGGCTTTTGCACACCTTATTATTGCTGCATTATTTTACGGTGTGTACAAAAACCCTGTCCGCAACAAGTTTATCATAAGCTGGGGTATGTTTTGTTGCACAGCAGTACTTCCGCTTGCTTTTATTGCCGGCCCCATAAGGGGTATACCCTGGCAACATATTTTAATAGATTGCAGTTTTGGTATAACAGGCATTATTCCACTGGCATTTTGCAGGAGGTATATTATTCAGCTTGAGCAACTTAAAACTTCTACAATCAAATAACTTACTTTTACGCTATGAAAAGCCCGTTACTTCAGCGCTTGCAATACCAGCCATCGTCGTTGGATATTTCTTTGTTTGGCCTTAATGAAGAAGAGGTTAAACTAAGGCCGTTACCGGATAAATGGAGCATTTTTGAAAACCTTGCACACCTTGCCAGGTACCATGAGGTTTTTACAGAACGTGTTGCTTTAATAACAGGTGAAGGCACTCCTGTATTTCACCCTTATAAAGCTGAAAATGACCCTGGATTTTTTGAATGGCAGAAAAAGCCGTACCAGGTATTACTGAATGATTTTTATGCTGACCGCCAGGCCTTAAATAACTTGCTGGCTTCATTAACCCCGGGGCAGTTAAGTGGCACAGCCCGCCACCCTGTATATGGCCTGCTTAACATGGAAGGCTGGACGGAAATGTTTTTATTGCACGAAGCACACCATTTTTTTACTATTATAAAGCTTGCCGCACTTATTAACCCTAACAATATTATTGGCCGTTAACCACCATAACATTTAATAAGGGGCTGAAGTGCATTGAAATATAAAAGGCTGCAGGTGTTATACCCGCAGCCCATAAATATTTACACTATACTTTGCACTATTAAGTATATGCTAACCACCATAAAAGAACCGGGGCCCGCCGCCAAATCTTACACTCAGAGTAAAGAAAAGCGTCACATAGGAATCATTATCCTTAGGGTCGGCCTTCAGTACACCTGGTTTCACTTTCCATGGTGTAATTGACCTTGAATAAAGCGCCTTTGCAAGTGTTGCCTGGTCAGGCTGCAGGTATTTATCAAAAAGGTTGGGGTCAATATAGGTTGTATGTATATCATCAATATAATCTGTAAATGTTTTGCGGAATATAAAGCCCGCAGATACAGCAAACATATTATTGATATAGATTTTAAGACCAATAGTTACAGGAATGTAAAATTGCAGCAGTTTATACGGCTTGCGGTCAGGATATTCGGCAAAACCCTCTCCTTCAGTACGTAATGGCTTAAGCTTTACCCACTGCCCTTTGCCGTATTGATCAATATAGTAAGTTTCCGGATTAAAGTGAAATAAGCCGATACCAGCTCCAATATAAGGGCTTATGGTATGTATCTCCACCTCTTTATCAAACAGCATCACAGGGTAAATTTCTGCATTTACACTACCCTCAACAATCTTTGACCTGAAACTAAGGTTGCGGTAATATCTCCAGCGTTCTGCGTCCCCCGTATTCTTAATTAAGCTGTCAGCACCCGTAACATTGGTATAATTCAATACGCCCTTTATAGAAAGCCAGCTATAAAAAAAGTAATTAAGCGAAGCACCAAAAAGCGGGCGTGTTGCCGGGCCGTTAAAGTCTTTAATAAATGGCTTGCCTACACCCTGGTTTCCACCAAGATCTCCAAAAAAATTATTCATACCACCTACAACACTTACTTCCCAATGACCGGTTATATCTTCAAGTTCATCTTCATATTGGGCGTGAAGGATGGGAAATATAAATAAAACACTTGCCAGTGTCAGGATTAACGGTATACGGATACGGGTAAATTTTTTCATAGCTGAAAAAACCATTTAGTACGGATGATGGTACAAATGTACAATTTTTACAGGCACTGAATATTAAATTCTGTACATATAAATATGCGGTATTCCATCCTCAATATACGCCTCTCCAACTTGTTGAAAACCAAACGATTCATACATTTTTTTAAGGTAAAGCTGGGCGCCTATTTTAATATTTTTTTCACCAAAAATTAAGGCGCTGTTAACTATTGCATGATGCATCAGTTGACGGCCCGTTCCCGCACCCCGGTAAGGCTTGCTGGTAATAACACGTCCAATTGATACCTCATCATAAATTACACCAGGCGGAACCAGCCTTGCGTATGCGGCCAGTGTATTTCCATCCCATGCCATCAAATGATGGCAAAACTGGTCTTTGTTATCTGCGTCCTGGAAGACGCAGTTTTGCTCTACCACAAATACTTCATTTCGCAGGCGTATAATGGCATATAACTCCTCAAGAGACAGTTCAACAAATGGTACGCATTTCCACTTCAAATCCATTACTGAACGTATTGGTTTAAAAAAGCCGCGATTTTAAGGTAAGTATCGGTAAGGGATGCGCCTGTCCATCCATGCCCTTCGCTATTATATACAACAAGGGCGTTGGGCACATTAAATGACTGCAGTTTTGCCTGTAGCCGCTGGCTTTCCTCCAATGGCACCACATCGTCCAGCGCACCATGAAAAATAATGGTGGGGGGTGAAACGGAAGATACATAATTAATGGGGCTTGCGTCTGCATACAGGGAAGCGTTTTGCTGTAATGACACTCCAAGAAAATTAACCAGCACGGGCTGCGCCAGTTGGGGAAACGGGTGATTAGTGTATAACCATGCAAGGTCTGGCGGCCCAAACAAGTCAACCACTGCCTTTATATTGGATGCTGGTAATTTAAAAGCCTGCAGCATTGCAAGATGTGCCCCGGCACTCGCTCCCCCCAGTACTATTTTGCCTGTGTCAACAGAATATTCAGTGTATTTAGACTCAATAAATTTTATGGCCAGTCCTACATCATCAAAAGCAGCGGGATAAACATTTTTGCCGTTTAACGCCAGGCGATAATTGATATTAAAAATTGCATACCCCGGCAACAGGATGCGCAAGGTATCTGCAGCGCTGTCAAAATCCGCTTTATCACCCTCATCCCACGAACCGGGGTGGACAAGAACTAATATTTTAGTAGATGATGCGCTTCTGCCGGCGGGCAGATAAACATCCATGGTTTCGGCAGCATCATTACCATACATAACATTGGGTAATACTTGCTGCTTTGCAGCATCCAGTTCTATAGGAGAGGCACCTTCCTTTTTGCATGATAAAGCAAAAAAAACAATAAAAAAGGCAACAGAAAGTTTTAGCAGGTTTGATGTTTTACGCATAAGCATGGCAGGCCCTCGTTTTTATACACTCACCTGCCTGCCAAAGGTACAACGGGAAGGCTTTCGTTATTCGTTTCATTTACTGATTGTACAGCAAAAAAATAATTATCTTTTGAATAAGGCAATACTATTTCAGTTCCGGTCGTATATATTTTCTTTTGCCAAAACGCACTGGTAGTTTCCCGCATTAATACAAAATACCCTTTTACGTCGCCAAATTTGGGCGCTTGCCAGTACAGGCGAGTACTGTTAGTCAAATTCCGCACATCAATCTTCACGTTTACAGGCATCCCCGGAGCTTTTGCAAGGTTGGCAAGATTAGCAAGATTCATACAGGTGTTTTTACGCAGGTATTCAAAATCCATAAATTCAGCAAGGTCTCCATATTGTATGCCATTTTGCAGGCGTACATCCTGGTGTTGATGATTATAGTTTTCATTCATCTCGGTAATCCGTACTGCAGCATAGCCATTCTCAACATAAGGGGTATGGTCTCCCCCTCGCAAAAAACGGTCATTACGGTATATTATCATTACTTGCAGGTTATCAACATAGCGCTCACCGATTTCTTTAACATAACGCGCGAGCTGCCTTGCCTTTCCATCATTTTCAAGGCCAAGCTGCCGTATCATTTTTGCCTGTTTATCCAGTTCATAGTAAGGCAGCCCTTCGCTAAAAACTCTTACCTGCGTATTATTTATAATGTTTGTTTCGCCGCTGTTATTACTGCCAACAATATCATTATTCAAAACAGCCTCAATATTTATGTTTTCTTTCCTGCATTTCTCAGCCATGTGGTAAGCACCCAATAAACCTTGCTCTTCACCGCTTACAGCAATAAAAATAATAGTACCTCCAAACTTATGCCGGCTCATTATCCTTGCACATTCTATCACTGCTGCAGTACCGCTTCCGTCGTCGTTAGCACCCGGGGCATCGCCGGTTTTGTCCATTACATTGCTGCGCCGGCTGTCCAGGTGCCCGCTTATTAAAAACACGCGGTTATCACCAGCGTCTGTGCCGCGCAATGTAGCTACAACGTTGCCCATAAATACAGGAGAATCAATTCGCCTTCCGTCAGGCTGCAATGTAAACGTGTCAATGTAAGCAGTAAGCCTGCCATCGCTTTGCACAGCAAACTGGTTAAATTTGCTCAGCACCCAGTTCTTTGCAGCGCCAATACCGCGCTTTGCATCCGTGTTTGTGCTTAAAGTACTGCGTGTGCCAAAAGATACTAACGAAGTAATATATGCCTTCAATGAATCTGCAGAAACCTCTTTCACCATCTCCTCAATCTCTGCATCACGCTGAATAATGGTTTGGGCATTACCGTTTAATACAGCCAATAGCAGCAATGCAATTAAAATTTTTTTCATAGCCTGCTTTTTGATTATTGCGATTTATTGAAAAAAGTTTAGAGGATAAAATAACAATATTTAGCGGCACTCCCGGAAAATTAAAACCGCTTTCGGCAATAAAGCAATTTATTAGTGTAAAAAGGCTTGCTTAATATGTTATCTAAATGCTTAACCCATTAAAAATCTTTCCCCTGCTGTAAAACTACCAGCATATAATGAAAATAGCAGTATTTGCTCACCTGCAATATTGCTACTTCCCCTGCTAAAATAACGCAATAGTTGACTACAGGTTTATTATTGGTGTTTAAACAGGCTGCAACCCGGCCTTAAAGCATGCTGTACACTTTCACCAAATACCGTACTTTTAGAAAAAAATTGTTTGCCATGCAGGTAAAAGACTTAAGCACTGTACACCATCTTATAAGTAATCTTTTTAAATGGCCCGCAACAAAGGATGAGTGGGAACAGTATAAACTTACAGAGGAACAAATAGATTTTTTTAATACTAATGGTTACCTTGGAAATGTAAAGATGCTTGATGAAATGCAGATTGAGCAACTGAAAGATGAACTAAACGCGCTGGTAGACCCTGCAAATCCCGGGCATGAGTTATTTTACGAGTTTCATAGCAACGAAAGTACCGATGCCAATACTATTCTTTTTCACGCGCTCGGCGCGTGGCGCATATCGCCCGGTTTTCATGATATTATATGGAACCCGCGTTTTGTAATGGCGGCAAGCCAGTTACTTGGTAATGTGCCTGTACGTTTTTGGCATGACCAGCTTTTTTACAAACCAGCCAAAAAAGGCGGCGTAGTAGCCTGGCACCAGGATTACAGTTACTGGACACGCACCAAGCCTGTTGCCCACCTTACCTGCTGGTGCAGTCTTGATGACAGCACACAAGAAAACGGGTGCCTGCAGTATGTGCCGGGCAGCCAGCGCTGGGGCTTACTTGATAAGCCTGAACTTGCCGGGGACCTTATGGGCATAATGGACTACCTGACCCCGCAACAAAAGGAAGAATTTAAACCAACACCGGTTGAAACAAAGGCCGGCGAAGCTATATTTCATCATTCACTCACACTACACGGTTCAGGAGAAAACAAAAGCGCAAGACCACGAAGGGCTTTTGTAATAAATGCTTTTAAAGACGGCGTTGTTAGTGACAGCAATGATGTTTTACTAAATGGTGTACCACCAATACCTAAAGGCAATAAAATGACCGGGCAGTTTTTTCCACTGCTTACTGATAAATCATTTTAAATAATACAAAAGCTTTTATTTAAGCAGGCTGGCCTGTATTAAATAAAAGCTTTGTAATAAGGTAAAAACATTAACATGTAAATATCCTTTTAAGAACAGGTTATTTAACCTGCAAAAGCATAGTGCTGCTTGTGTCTTTTTTGGTAGTGTCTTTTTTGGGAATTGTGTCGTTGTACACATACCTTGATTTTGCTTCATGCTTGGGGGCTGCACCGGCAAAATTACTAACACAAAATGCAACACCTGCAAGCGCTACACCAAAAGAAAGAATGATCCTTTTCATAAATTAGCTTTTTTAATTAAAAATAGATTTCCCGGTTGTTTAGCAAGAATATTGCCAAGGGCTTTTTAAATGTATTATTTTTTTAAATTTTAATGTTGTAAAAGGGTGATAGATAAATATTTACACAAAAAAAGCTACTCACCGTTTCCAATTTTTGAAAGCTTTTATAAAAATTTTTACTTTATTACTGCAACAGTTAATTGCCTGTGCAAGTCAAAATTGCTTAACACTGGTAATCCATGAGAAAATTACTAAGCCTTGCACTGGTTGCTGTAAGCTTGCTTTATTCCTGTACAAAAACGGGCAGCGGCAGCGGTGATGTTACCAATATCATTACACTTCCCGTTAACGGTTCATCTGTAGTTGCCGCTAACAACCATTTTGCCTTAAACTTTTTAAAAGCAACTTTACAAGCTGATGCCTCTTTCACTAATAAACTTATTTCGCCGTTAAGCATATACCTTGCACTTGGCATGGTATATAATGGCGCTGACAATGCCACTAAGGATTCAATGACCAGGGCCATGCAATTAAGCGGCATAGACTTAAATGATTTGAATGCAACCTGTAAGGCTATTATTGAACAGTTGCCGGAAGAAGACAACAAGGTTTCGCTGGCTATTGCCAACTCAATTTGGTACAAACAAAATACAGTACAGCCACTGCAATCTTATCTTAATATAAACAGCAATTACTTTAACGCATACATACAACCTCTTACCACGCCTGGAACAATCAACAATTGGGTAGCTGAGAATACAAAAAATAAAATAACCAAAATTATTGATAATATACCCGGTGATATGTTGATGTTTTTGGTAAACGCTATTTATTTTAAAGGTGACTGGCAGTTTACTTTTAAAACACAGGATACCCGTAATGCTGATTTTTATTTGCAGGCCGGCGGAAAGGTTACTGTGCCTTTTATGCAACAGCAGCTTACCACCAACCTGTATTACGACGAAAACTACAACGCTGTAGAAATGCCTTATGGTGGGGGAAACAGCTACAGCATGTATTTACTGCAAAACAAAAACACTTCAAAATCAATCAGCGAAATTGCAGGTAATCTTGATGAAACTACCCTGCACGGTATTATTACAGGGATGCATCCCCAAAAAATAAGCCTTATTATGCCCAAATGGGAGTATTCCTATAACATTGACGATATGATGCCCCAGCTATCTGCCCTTGGTATGCATATAGCTTTTACAGGCGATGCTGATTTTTCAAAAATGTACAATGCACCTGTTAAAATAACACAGGCAATACATAAAACATATATTAAAGTTGACGAACAAGGTACAGAGGCTGCTGCTGTTACAGGAGTGGGAATTGGTATGACATCAGCAGGGCCGCCGGAAACAGTAACCTTCGATCACCCGTTTTTGTACGTAATAACTGAAAAACAAACCGGCACAATAATTTTTACCGGCATATTAAACAACCCTTCTCAAAATTAGCCGCACTTATTTATAGTTATTTGTATTGGCTTTTGTTTAGTTGCAGCGATAATATATAAATATTGTTTTGGTTGTTTGTTTATTTTGTAAGCGTAAATATAATGCTGCCTTTTTTGTTGTGATATTTAACAGGATATTTAAGCACCATTGTTGATTTTGATAGCCCGGTAATTTCAACGATGTAAAGTGTAAACTTATCAGTAGGTATT
>DASZUX010000195.1:0-7946 GCA_035547455.1 Chitinophagaceae bacterium | reverse complement strand
GGAGGGAAACCACAGGCTGCTATTTAAAAGATGCAGGGGCATGCAATAATAATTCTCAGGTGATATTAAACAGTAATCAATCTTTAAAAAGGAAAGGTTGCAATGGCTTACCGCTGCAGGCTATTTATTTTCTTCAACGGTGGCATTAATTCCCCTGTCGTTTATGCTGTTACACATAGGCTTAAGGGTATCATAATCGCCCTTTTTTACAGCATACTTGCCTTTTACGTGTATAATCATGGCGCATTGTTCGGCTTGTTCTTCGGTATGCCCGCACACCTCTATCAATGTTTCTATCACCCATTCAAATGTATTTACCTCGTCATTCCACACAATTAGCCGGTAGGCCTCTTCAGATGACACCAGCACATCTTCATCCTGTTCTGCCAGCGGTTTCTCACTATAGTTAAATAAGGCACTCATAAATGCAAAATTATTAAGTTTTGGTCTTTTACCAAACTACATTACACCACACCATACAAATGTTAAACAAGATAGAATTAAACTTTAGTTTTACAGAATTATCATGCGTGTCATATTTACTATTACATTGGCCGCAATATGCGGCAATATATATACCACTGCATTTTGCCAGGAAAAACCCGGCCCGCAGTTATATTTTACCACCCGGGAAAACAGCCGTGTACAGGCAAATACAGCATATTATTACCAATGCACCGCTTTTGATTCAGCAGATCATGCACTTACCTATACTGCCGAAAACCTGCCCGCCTGGTTAACCTTTAATACAGGCACGCATACTTTAACAGGCAAAACACAATCTGCAGGGCAATACCCCGTTACATTGGCTGTAAGCAACGGTGCAGCTACCGCGCGGCAGCATTTTATGCTAACAGTGGGTGATGAAAATACTGCTAACATTCTTTGCCTTGGCAACTCCATTACCAATGGCACCAGCAAGTTTAACAGTTACAGGCGTTTACTATGGCAAATGTTACACAAAAGCAATTATAATTTTGACATGGTGGGTTCATGGAGTAAACACCATGCAGGTGGCGAAGTGCCAAACCCTGATTTTGATATGGACCACGAAGGTCATTCAGGATGGACGACCGGGCACGTATTTCACCCGCCCGGCTGGACAGTGCGCGCGGTAATTTACAGCAGTGGCTTACAGGCTATACACCTGATATTGTATTGATAGAGTTGGGCACAAATGATGTATTTCAGTGTGTGGCAACAAATGACATAATTAACAATCTTATGCAAATTGTTGACACATTACGCAACCATAACAATAAAATAAAAATATTCCTCGCGCAAATACCACCACTGGGACAACAGTGGGCACTGAAAAAACTTTGTGGCGACAGCATAACTTATGATGCAAGAATAAAAACACTGAACAAAGCCATATTTACCCTCTCCCAAAAAATGAACAGCAAACAATCACTTGTAATTGCGGTTGATCAATACACAGGCGTTAATCCCGCAACAGATATGTACGATGATATTCACCCTAATACGAAAGGCGAGGAAGAAATGGCAAAAAGATGGTTTGAGAAAATAAAAAACTTTATCCCGGCACTGCCAAACTTTGCCCCATGAAAGCACATTGGGTAATAGATAAATGCTATTGCCGAAGGATTGAGGGTAAGAAGGCGCGCACACTACTGCCGACAGGCCATACATGCCGGCAGAAAAAGTTATTCAGCACCACAACCGGGTTTGGCAAAACATTATACCCACAAAAGGAACAATAAAAGTTATTAAAGCTGCAGCTATATAGCCCCTTACTCCATAACCAGCACCTTTGAAGGGTATTTTTGTGCATAGCTGGCAATCATGCTTTGTATTACTTCGTTATGCGGGTATTGTGTAAGGTGGGGCTTCAGGTAATCAACCTGTGTAAAGTTAAGATTATCGGGTATTAGCCCCATACCATAAAACTTACCGCTTTCCACTAGTATGCAAGCGCTTCTTTTGTCAAATGCCGCTTCTTCAAAAATGGCGTAAGTGCCCAGTTGCCCTTTCATATTTTTTACAGCGGCTGCTACACGTGTATTATATAACGCTGGTTCAGGGTAACTGGCACTGTCGGTTACAGTCTTGTCTAAAAAACAAAGTGCGGGATGCAACTCAAACTCCTTTACCATCTTCCACAGCATGCGGTGCGCATCCGTCATAAGATTAAAAGATGCCAGCGGCTCAAAGTATTTTCTTTTTTTGTCAATGGCAAGGCGCTGGTAACCTTTATTATCTTCAAAACTGTAAATGCCGTAAGAAAGAGAGGGTCTTTTCTGGCTTATATTGTATACAGGCCACAAGCGTTTAATTTCCACGCTTTCAAGTATACAGGCGGTTAACTCAGTGGGGCACTCTTTAAAGGTTACGGAATGTATATTGCGTAAAAACTCTTGTCTTTTTTTACCGGTATTCAGCCCCGTAAAATGGCTTACTACCCTAGCTTTTAAATTAACTGCTTTGCCAACGTATATTACCTTGCCCTTGCCGTTGTGAAAATAATATACACCCGGGGTATAGGGCAGGTTATTGACCTGCTCGTTAGGCAGGTTGGGCGGTAGTATTTGTTCCCGGTTTTCTTTTTTTAAAAAATCGCGTACCAGCTTTTCGCCGCCTTTCTCCAGCACTTTGCCAAACAGCACAGCAGTAGCATCTGCATCCCCGCCCGCACGATGCCTGTTGCTGATGGGAATTTCAAGCGTGCGGCACAAATGACCCAGCCCGTAGCGCTGCAGGCCGGGAAAAGCCTTACGGGCCAGCTTTAGCGTACACAATTTTTTGGGCGACCATTCAAAACCTGCCAGCCGCAGGTGGTATTTTACAAATGAGTAATCAAAATTTACATTGTGGGCAATAAATATGCGGTTTTGCAGCAGCCTGTATATTTTTTCCGCTACGTCTTCAAAGGGCGGGGCTGCAGCCACCATTTGATTGGTAATACCTGTTAAATGCGACACATAGGGCGGTATGGCATACCTTGGGTTTACGAGTGTTTCATACCTTCCTTCCACCCCGGCTCCGTCATGCAGCACAATGGCTATTTCAGTAATGCCGTTGCCGTCAGGCTGACTTCCAGTCGTTTCTATATCTACTATCGCGTACATTCAAAAAGGTAAGCTGCTAATGTTTTTATGCCCGTGTACAAAGATGGCTAATTTACTAACTTTTCAGTATTATTTAGTCATTAAAACTGGCAATGTTGCCTAACAGCGTGCATAACAACATGGCTTTTAACAGCCGTTGCCAGGGTTTACCTTTTACGTAAATGTTTTGCAGGCGGCTTTTGCTTAAACAAAAATTACGGAGTTTTGCAGGCCTTTCATATTTTTTATACAACACAGGTTACAGTATAAGGATTTAAACCATGACCACTACACAAACCGGCGGACAGGCAATTGAAAAAACAGTATATCCCATACTTTTTGCCATTAGTTTTTCCCACCTGCTGAATGATACTATTCAATCCATCATACCATCCATCTACCCACTGCTAAAAACTTCTTTTAGCTTAAGTTTTACGCAGGTAGGCCTTATTACCTTCACCTTCCAGCTGGCTGCATCGCTGCTACAGCCCGTAGTAGGCTCGATTACTGACAAAAAACCCCAGCCGTTCTCACTGTCAATAGGCATGAGTTTTACACTTACAGGGCTGGTACTGCTATCATTTGTAAACAGCTACCCGCTGGTATTGCTGTCGGTAGGGCTTATAGGGATTGGGTCCTCTATTTTTCACCCGGAAGCCTCCCGCGTGGCCTACATGGCATCCGGCGGCAAAAGGGGCCTGGCACAATCTATTTTCCAATTGGGCGGCAACTTTGGCAGCTCTATGGGGCCGTTACTTGCGGCGCTTATTATTGTACCTTTCGGGCGCATAAGCGTATCATGGTTTTCAATACTGGCGCTGGTGGCCATAGGCGTATTATTTAAAATAGGCCGGTGGTACCGGCAGCATTATACGGGCCGCCGAAAATCAAAAGTGCCGTTAGCTGAACGGCAGCCATTGTCAAAAACCCGCGTTACTATCGCAGTTATCGTGTTACTGGTGCTTATATTTTCAAAGTATTTCTACATTGCCAGCATAAGCAGTTATTTTACGTTCTATCTTATTCAAAAATTCCACCTTTCAGTACAAAGCGCACAATTTCATCTTTTTCTTTTTTTAGCGGCGGTGGCGGCCGGTACCATACTGGGTGGCCCTGTAGGCGACCGCTTTGGACGTAAATATGTAATATGGGCATCAATATTAGGCGTGGCGCCGTTTACACTAATGCTGCCTTATGCCGGGTTGCTTTTAACCAGCATATTAACCGTATTTATAGGTGTAATACTGGCCTCTGCATTTTCGGCCATATTGGTGTACGCGCAGGAGTTACTGCCTGGTAAGCTTGGGCTGGTATCAGGGTTATTTTTTGGGTTTGCTTTTGGCATGGGCGGTATAGGTTCTGCCGTGCTGGGTAGCCTGGCAGACCATACCAGCATTGAATTTGTGTATAAAATATGCTCTTTCTTACCCCTTTTAGGACTTTTAACCGGCTTTTTGCCTAATATTGAAGCCCGTTCCCAAAAAAGCTAATGGCAACCCCCGGCAGTTGTTAACATCATTTAACCTTGCAATTAAAAAACATTGCTATCTTTACAGCGCCAAAATGTTAACCCATGCGCGCCGTTATTACTGCTGCATTTTTTGCCCTGTTGCTGTGTTCATGCAGCGATAAAATGCAGCGCCTTGAAGCAGCAGGTTCTGCTGTAAAAAAATGCATTGATAACTGCTCTCTCAACACTCCTTCGGTCAGTGATATAAAGCAGGATGCCGTCAAAACCGGCGTCGTGGCAGAAGAAAAACAGGGGGGCGTTGACCGCGTGCAAAATATATGGGGCAGCCGCTTTCACATGTGGTAGTACTGTAACAAGATTATACACCAGCGCCCCGCCCGTACAGCGGGGCATTTTTATTAGTACTTTTGCACCCCGTTTATAAAGTGTTTGATTGTTTATACGTTTGAGCCTGGAGCGCCACATTACATTGAAGATTTGTTGACAATACTCAAAAAGTAAGACAATAAAATACAAAACACCAATTAACAATAAACAGAACCCAGAACGATACAGCATGGAATTGAGTAAAAATTTTGAACACCAGCAGGCAGAAGAAAAATGGTACAGCCACTGGATTGAAAAAAACTATTTTCACAGCGAACCAGATAGCCGCGAGCCATACACCATTGTCATTCCCCCGCCTAATGTTACCGGCGTGTTGCACATGGGACACTGCCTTAATAATACAATACAGGATATATTGATACGCCGCGAACGTATGCGTGGTAAAAATGCCTGCTGGGTGCCTGGCACCGACCATGCAAGCATTGCAACTGAAGCCAAGGTAGTTGGTATGTTGCGTGAAAAGGGTATTGCCAAGAGCAGCCTTACGCGTGAAGCTTTTTTAGAATACGCATGGGAATGGAAAGAAAAATATGGCGGCATTATTCTTACACAATTGCGCAAGCTGGGCTGTAGCTGCGATTGGGAACGTACTGCCTTTACCATGGACGACGATTACTACAAAAGCGTAATTGAAGTTTTTATTAAACTGTATGATAAAGGCTGGATATACCGTGGCAAACGCATGATTAACTGGGATGTTAAAGCCCAAACTGCATTGAGTGATGAAGAAGTTATTTACAAAGAACTGCAAAGCAAGCTATACTTTATAAAATATGCTATTGCAGGCAATGATGCTTCTTCAAACTCTACTTCAGCGGCCGCAGAGTTTATTACTATCGCCACTGTGCGCCCCGAAACCATACTTGGCGATACAGCCATTTGCGTAAACCCTGGCGATGAACGCTACAAACACCTGCATGGCAAATATGCACTGGTGCCGTTAATCAACCGCCGCATACCCATTATAGCGGATGACTACGTAGAGATGGATTTTGGCACAGGCGCATTAAAGGTTACTCCCGCGCATGACATGAACGACTACCAACTGGGCCAGAAATACAACCTTGAAGTGATTGATACCATGAATGATGACGGTACCATGAGCGATGCTGCGCAGTTGTATATTGGTGAAGACAGGTTTGCAGTGCGGGGCAAAATTGTGCACGATCTTGAAGCTGCCGGCCAAATAGTTAAAATTGAAGACTATACCAACCAGGTAGGTTTTTCAGAGCGCAACCCGGATACAGTTGTAGAGCCACGCCTAAGTATGCAATGGTGGATTAGCATGAAGAAGCTAAGTGAACCTGCACTGAATGCAGTGGTGGACGGAGAAATAAACTTTCACCCTGCCAAGTTTAAAAACACTTATAAGTACTGGATGGAGAACATCCGCGACTGGTGTATAAGCCGCCAGTTGTGGTGGGGCCACCGCATACCCGCATGGTATTTACCCGATGGAAGCTTTGTAGTGGCAGCAACACGCGAAGAAGCGTGGGAGAAGTTTAGTGAAAAGTTAAAAGTGAAGAGTGAAGCCACTGAACGCCCGGCGACAGGCACCACGGAAATTACGCCTGGTGGTACAGGCGCATCTCTCACAACTCATGACACACGTTTTACGATAGAAGACCTTAAACAAGACGAAGACGTACTGGACACATGGGCATCTTCATGGCTGTGGCCGTTTGAAGTGTTTAAAGGCCTTTCAAACCCTGGCAATGCCGACATTAAATACTACTATCCAACCAATACGCTTGTTACTGCACCGGAGATAATTTTCTTTTGGGTGGCCAGGATGATAATGGCCGGCTTTGAATTTATGGGGCAAAAACCCTTTAGCGATGTGTACTTTACGGGCATTGTGCGTGACAAAATTGGCCGTAAAATGAGTAAAAGCCTTGGCAACTCTCCCGACTTGCTGGCGCTGATTGACAAGTACGGCGCCGATGCTGTACGCTTTGGTATTATGTTCTCCTCTCCTGCCGGTAACGACCTGATGTTTGACGAAGCTTCGCTGGAACAGGGCCGCAACTTTAACAACAAGCTTTGGAATGCTTTGAAACTGGTAAAGATGTGGGCAGAAAGACAGGCCACAAACCAGGAAGACGGAAATGCTGCGGGCAACTTTGCTATTACGTGGTTTGAGAACAGGCTAAACGAAGTACGTGCTGAAGTAGACAGCCTGATGCAGCAGTTTAAACTAAGTGAAGCCCTGCAGGCAATACGTGCGCTGATATGGGATGATTTTTGCAGCTGGTACCTGGAATGGGTAAAACCTGGTTTTGAGCAGCCGATTGAATCCAATGTATTTCATAAAACCGTGATTTATTTTGATGAACTGCTCGGCCTGCTGCACCCATTTATGCCATTTATAACGGAAGATATTTATCATCGTTTGCGGCAGCGGAATGATGATTTATGTATAAAGCAATACGCGCCCGCCGGCGCTGCCAACGCTACCATGCTGGCCGGGGCAGAGCTGTTGAAGAAAGTTATAACCTCACTCAGGGATGCACGCGCACGCAACCAAATCAAGCCAAAAGAAACCATTGCACTGCATATTGAAACGGCTAACACCGCAAGCTATACTGCTATTGAAGCCATTTTAGCCAAGCAGGTAAATGCATCTGCTATACAATTTGTGCAGGAAGCAGTAGCCGGCACTATCATTGTTGCGGTTGAAAAAGACAAATTCTATATTGAAACAGAGAAAGCGTTTGATACCAGCAACCTGAAAGAAGAATTACTGAAAGATCTTGCTTATCAAAACAACTTTTTGCAGAGCGTGTTAAAAAAATTAGGCAACGAGCGTTTTGTACAAAATGCAAAACCTGAAGTGGTAGCGATGGAACGCAAAAAGCAGGCGGATGCCGAAGCCCGCATAAAAACTATTCAAGAAAGCCTGGTAAATTTATAAAACATGGGTAACAGCAGCTTTTCATCATTGTCATGGGTAGCCAGGTTAACAAGGGGAATAGCATGTTTTATTGCAGTGTCTGTATTTTCCACGTTTGCAAAAGCGC
>DASZUX010000194.1:0-7214 GCA_035547455.1 Chitinophagaceae bacterium | reverse complement strand
ATACAAACAATCCACCGGTAAAAAAGGGCATCCATATTTCCCCAGTGTAACCATTAAGCACCAATGCCTTGCCTATTGTTTTTACCACGCCAGACGAAAATATAAAACTGATGCATAATACGGCTCCAATAAACTCGGTTGTTTTTCTGCCTTCCACATATCCAAAAACCAATCCCCATACCATACCCAGCGGAAAACCGTTAAAGAAAAGAAAGATAATGTTGTATGGGGCAGGTACCCAACCAAAAAACAACAGGGCAACCCAGCTAAAAAGTATGAGTTTAACAATAGTAACAGCGCGCCTGCCCGGCTGCATGGCAGATATAAACCTTATGCCGTAAAATTTGCTGAGCATATAGCCGATAAGCTGTACAATAACCAACCATACCTTATAGTCAATATGCAGGAAATATATGCCCTTAAAGCCTGCTGATGAAAACGGCTTGCGGAAGGCATACATGCAGAAATAAACGCTGAAAGAACAAACAGCCGCATACAATGATATAAACCATGTTGGCGCCTTCTCCAGTTTTTTAGCCAGGGCTTTTGAACGCAGCATGTACTTCAGTTTATTTTACTGTCATCGCCAATAAAAATTTTAATTCCTGTCGGCGAGGTATTCGTGAATGAGGTTGATAAAATATTTAAGCGGCAGCAGCACAGCTTTGCTGTCTTTGGCTTCTTCATCCCACAGCCGTACTTTAATGATGTCATTAAAAAAAAGCTGGTTTTGAAAAGCGGTAATTTCTTCTTTTGTCATCAGCCCGCCCTGCCATTTCATTAATGTTTCAAGACTGGCCTGCGAGAGTTTATCTTTATAAGAAGGGTTGGTAGAAACAAGGTAACGTTTAGCAGCCACATGCTGTTCAACCATAGCGCACACCCTTTCTGAAAAACCATTGCCACGAAGGTACTCACCACCCAGCCCGTCATGATTCATTACTCCATACCCACCCATATCTTCTGTCTGCATTTTATAACGCAGCAGGTGGCCTATGTCATGCAAAAATCCACCGATAATCAGTTCCATATCCGCCCCTTCAGCCATGGCCTGCATGGCGCATTGTATCATGTGCGATGTTTGGGTAACGGGTTCGCCATCATAATCTTCGTTGCCGTGATCTTCAAAGAGTTCCTGTATTTCTGCGGTAATTTCATCAATGTGTTGAGTGTTGTACATTTTGATAATGGTATTTAAGGTAATATTGTTTCTATTGGTGGTGCAACAGGATGGTTAGGTTTAAAATCAAATCCCAGCAACGCTGCTATGGTGGTGGCCAGTTGTTTTTGATATAGTTGCGGGTTTGTGGTTACCTCGCCAAGGGCTTTTGTATCCGGGCCTATTATAGCCATCCATATTTGGTTTGAGCCTTCCACTTTTGACCCGTGGGAAGTCCATTCATCTTTTACTATATCGCCGCGGCCATGGTCGCATGTAACAAGCAGTGTTGTATTACCCTGGTACTCAGGTATTGTTTGTAACAAGTTCCATATATCGGCAAGCATTGCGTCTTCTGAATGAGCGCTTTTCAAATACTGGTCATACATACCCGCATGAGCAAAATCGTCTGTTTCATCAAACGCTATGTAAAGTACTTTGGGCTTAAATGCTTTAAGATATTCCCTGCCGGCAAAGTAGGTAAGCAAATCCGGCCGTACACCGATGGGTTTCGGTGAAAGAAACTGCATATCGTTAATAAGCTGCAGTGTAGCAGGCTTAAAGTTTAGTGTATCAACGTCTGAATTTACATATATACCGCTGCGCCACTTGTTGAGGATATAAGGAAAGCAGTCCCACGTGCTGAAGGCGGCCACTTTGCCTTTGTAACCCTGCTGCTTTGCAATAAACTCAAGCACGTTTACATTACGATTGCGTATTTTATCGTTTGAGTTTACAGCAGTATCGGGATACCCTGTGAAAATTTCGTTGTAGCCCGGGTAAGAGAACCAGTAGGGGTTTGCATTATTTACGTTGCTGCCTTTCCAGCGGTTACCGTATAACTGGCCGTTTTGGGCAACAGTGCCCCATAAAAAAGGAAACAACTTTTTCCTGCGATCTTCAGTATTGCCGCCGCTAAAATTTTTCATTATTTCGGCAGAATCTTTTGTAAACTTTTTGTTATTTACTATGGCAGTGTCAATACCGCCGAAAATTTCCTGCCAGCGCATGCCATCAAGCGTTACAATAACAATATTCTTTGTTTTGGTTTGTGCACCTGCGGTTAAACAGGCCACCAGCAAAAGGCATAAAAATGTAAATAATTTTTTCATAAATAAATTTTACAGTAACAGCCACAAGTTATTAAACGCGTATTGCAAAACAATGTAAAGACCGCTATTTTTTAAAAATTGGCGAAGCTTAGACAAGCCCCGCCAATTATGCTAAGAAAACTACTAAAACACTATAAATTATTTAAGCAACCACATTACACCATTAATGTCATCATTACCGCCGTACTGGCTTTGCAATGCCGCCTGGTAATTATCAGTATTACCTACCTTCTCGTTGCCGTTGTACTGAAAGCGCAGCGCTATCCTGCCGCTGTTACCTGTACCGGGGCCGGTGGTAAATACAGGTACGCCGGTTCTCCTGTACTGGTAATATGCTTCAAGACCCGAGTGACGGAACATAGCCAGGTATTTCTGGTTAAGTATTTCAGTAAGACCGGTTGCATTGTTACCTGCATACTTAACGGAAGACTGGTTATAGTAGGTTGTAAAATCAACATTCACACTATAAGTGTCGTAAGTGCCAAGGCTTGCACCGGGGTGCAGAAAATACACGGTCATAGCACCGCTTTGCGGTATATTATAAAAAGCCATAGATGCCTGTATGCCGGCTTTGTAGTAAGACTCTGCATCTCCTGTAATCCAGCCACGGTTAATGGCTTCTGCAATACCGAAGCACTGTTCCGGGTAGCCGATTTGTATGCTGGGCTCACCTGTGTAGGTGTCGTAATAATGCTTGCGGTTAATAAGTGAGTACTGGCCGCTGTTGGCTTTAATGTACATTGCACCAAGGTCCTCGCCCGGGCTTGCGCCTACAAAAGCATCAAAGCTTGTGGGGCTTTTACCTGCAGCTACCAAAGCGCCCGCAGGCTCAGAAGTAATAAACACCCTGGGATCTTTTAAGGAAGTAAGCAGGCCTACATACGTAGCAGAACAATTATACCTTAACGCATCAAAGCCAAAGTTGCTGGGGTTTTGAGGATAATCATTGGTGGGGTGAATAAAAACATACTGCAGGTTATCATCTGCACTTTGCATAATGGGGTACTGCGATGGGTTATTTACAATTTTAGCAAACTGGCCTTTAACATCAAGGCTGGCATCATCTGCTTTTTTGCTTAATTCAATCAGCAATCTTAACCGGTAAGCATTTACCACTTTTTGCCATTTTGCAAGGTTGCCATCAAAGTAAAAGTCGCCCTGCAGTGTGTTATCACCTGCTTTTGCCAGCGTGCCCAGCTCAGTATTGGCATCGTCCAGCCACTGGAAAGCCTGTTTAAACACATCGCTTTGCGCATCGTAAGCCGGCTTCAGGTTATCAAGGCCCTGTAAAGCCTGGCTCATGGGTATATCTCCCATTTCCAGGCTCATTTTTGTAAAGAAATATGCCCTGAAAAATTTACCCATTGCTGAGTAAGCGTTTACCTCCGGCAACCCGGCAGCGGCAGCGCTCTCCTCCATTTTTAACACGCTGGTAAGGGTGGTATAATAATCAGCACCTGAACCAAAGTCGTAACGGTTATTACCGTAGTAATCGTAATTAATAATAAAATACTGGTCCCACTTTTCGTAATCAGAATAAGGCGCATCGTACATGCTGTTGAGCACACCGTTAAGCAGCAGCGATGCAGGCACGCTAACCGGCTTGTTGGGGTTTTGCCGCAGGCTGTCAAAGCTTTTTTTGCAGCCAGCCATCACCACTACCACTAATGCGGGCAACAGTAATAATTTGCTAATATTTTTCATACAATTTAATTGTTATTGTTAGAATACTATGTTTATGTTAAAGCCATACCTGCGTGTGGTAGGTGTTTGCAAAGCCGTGCCTGTTGTGGTATAGTTATACTGATCAAGATCAACATCCTTAAAGCGGCTGTCAGCGTAGAAATACAGCAGGTTACGGCCTACAAGCGACAGTGTAACCTTGCTCATAAATGTCCTTTTCAGCAGCTTTGCAGGCAGGTCGTAACCGATGGTTACTTCGCGCAGCTTGGCATACGTTTTACTCATCAGGTTGGCTTCAGTTATGTTGTAGTATTTACTAACATAGTCCTGTACGTGCGTAACCTGTGTGTTGGGAGTAAACTGCAGGTCTTTATAGTTTAATATAGCGCCTGTTTTTGAATCATAGTTAATGGGTGTATTGTTTGACACTACTACGCCTTCGCCCACATAGCTACCGGGATAGCTGGGGTCGCCGGCATGGTTGTTATCATCCTCACGGCTTTTACCAAGCGCACCTTCAGCAGTAAGAGCATTTCTACCACCGCGCATTGTTTTATTAAACATATAGTCGCTGGTAACACCACCAACACTACCGTCAAACTGGAAGCCCAGTGACCAGCCCTTGTAGTTGATTTTGTTGTAGATGCTCCACATAAAATCAGCATTCAGGTTGCCCAGGTACTGCGCAACCGGGTTAGTTAAAGGCTTACCGGCGGCATCATTAATTATTTTGCCGTCCTGTGTTCTTACAAATGCACTGCCATAAAACTTGTCTGTGCGGTCGCCTAAGCCAAAGAACGTCCTGTAAATATCCTGGCCCGGAGGCAACTCTTTATACGTTTGTTTAAAGGTGCTCCAGTTAACAAGCACATCCCAGTTAAAGCCATCTTTTAACCTAACAGGCGTACCTTGCAGCGAAAGCTCGTAGCCAGTTGTTTTTGTTTTAAGTGCGTTAAGATAATAAATGCCGTAGCCAGTGCCATAAGAGATGGTGTTGGGCAAAATTTGGGGTCCGTCAATATACTGGAAGGCAGTTGCACTTAAACCAAGCCTGTTTTTAAGGAACTTGATATCAAAGCCCTGCTCGAAGTTAACACGGTTTGAGAATTTGATATTAGGGTCGTACAGGTTGGTAGTATAGTAAGCCGCTGTTTGATTATTGTAAGGCTTGCTGGTTGAATACACAGCAGCCAACTGGTAATCAGGGCCGCCATAAGGAGACAGGTAGTTGTTACCATAATCAAGAGGGTAGTCGTACAGCGAGTTGCCCGAAGGGCTGGTACCAAACGCAGTGATAGAATTAAATGGCGCCACACCAACTGTGGGCGAAGTAGCATCAGCATGTACTGCTGCAAAAGAACCCCTTAATTTAAAGAACGATATAGCTTCTGGCAGCTTTACATAATCTGAAATTACAGTTGAAACAGAGATACTGGGGTACAGGTAAGTGTCATTGCCGGCGGGTAGTGCAGACGATTTGTCAACACGGCCGGTGAAAGATAAAGTTGCATACCTGCCAAACGCCGCATCTAATGAAGCATAAGCACTAAACACCCTCATGTCGGCAGCAAAACTGCTGGCCTGTATGGGGTTTTTTGAGTTGCTGAATGCATATACGCCGGGTACGTTCAGGTAGTCGGTTGATGTCCAGCTTGAGTTATAAGTAAAGAATCTTCCACTACCGCCTACCAGGCCGCTCAAACCCAAAAAGCCGCCTACCTTATAATCGTAGTTCAACTGCAGGTCGGTATTGTTTTCAAACAGGTCGCGCCTGTCTTCACGATAGTCTCCTTCGTTCTGCTCCCTTCCGTAAGGGTGAGCCGAGAAAGGCATTTTTTCGCTGCGGAACAGGTTATAGGTCGTTATTTGTGTACGGGCATTTAAGTTAAGATGCGTATTAAATTTATAGTTGGCAGATACATAACCATAAATATCGGTTTTATAGTGCCCTCTTAACCATTCGTTTACCTGGAACCAAGGGTTATGGTAGCGCTGGTATTCGGCAAAAATTGACTGTGTACCTACTTTACCAGGCTGCCATTCGCCTTTAATATCCGGTGCATCAATATTCCAGTCGGCACCAGTCCATACAGCTATATTATATATCAAACTGTTGGGGCCGTAGTCAACATCAGGAAAGTTAGGCGAATATTGCTTGTTGTAGTTAAGGTTTGCTTCAATTTTAAGTTTGCTGCTTACATCATAAGAACCATATATGTTAAAATTGGTAATGTTAACATAGTTGTTGGGTATGATGCTCTGCTGGTATGAATGAGAAGCAGAAAAACGCAGCGTGTAGTTATCGCCGGTAGCGTTTAAAGCGATATTATCGGTTGTCTGGAAACCGGTACGTAAAAAACGACCAAGGTTATTTATACCCCTTGCCACATAAGGTGTAGGTTCAATGTGGCCCTTCCATACATAACCGCCGGGAAAGGTGGTAGTATAGGTGGTATTGGGGTCATACTTGCCATCGTACTGGGGTATTAACTGGCCGTTAAATTTAGGGCCCCAAACATCGTAATCATTATCGTTCAAACCACCGCCTTTACCATCGCCAAAAGCATACAATTCGTTTTCGCCGCCGCCGTACTCATTCTGTACACGGGGAAAGGCCAAAAAGCCTTTATCAATAGCATTGGTTGAGTTAAACTCAACTGTAAAACCTTTCTTTTTAAGCCCCTTTTTGGTAGTAATCAAAATGGCGCCTGCCTGGGCACGGCTGCCATAAAGCGCTGCAGCAGTTGGCCCTTTCAGAATTGAGTAAGACTCAATATCGTCGGGGCTAATGTTCCATGTATCGCTGCTAATGGGTACACCATCCACCACGTAAAGGGTAATTTCAGTACCACGCAAAATTACTGTAGGCTTCCTCAATAACTCGGCAGAAGGGCCTACTGACAAACCTGCCACTTTACCAACAAGGCCGGTAACAGGGTTTTGATCCCTGGCTTTCACCAGGTCTTCACCCTTTACTTCCTGTACTGAATAGCCCAGTTTTTTTACTTCCTTTTTTACACCAAGCGCGGTTACCACCACTTCGTTAAGGTTTTGTGCCACGGGGCTAAGCGCAATTTCTACAGTGTTGTTGTTTACTTTAATAGTTACTTCGCCATAGCCTACAAAACTTGCTGTTAAAAGGTCGCCTTTTACGGCCTGCAGGCTAAAACTGCCATCAGATTCACTGGCGGCAGCCTTTAGGGTAGTTTTGTTTAAAATTGTGGCCCCCGCAATAGGCTGTTTGGATACCGCGTCTGTAA
>DASZUX010000193.1:0-2801 GCA_035547455.1 Chitinophagaceae bacterium | reverse complement strand
AAACAACTGATTGACTGCCGTACAGCCGTTAAAATTGATGACGGTTACCATTTTGCGTATGTCTATTTTGGCAATTACCTGTTACAAAAATATGACCACAAAAAGGCTATAGCCAATTACACAAAGGCTATTAAATTAAACGGGAAATGTGACCAGGCCTATAATAACAGGGGTACAGCTTACCTGCGCCTTGGAGAGTTTAATTTAGCCGAAGAAGATTTTATAACGGCCCTGGCAATAAACCCTTCCTGCGGAGATACGCATAACAACCTGGGCTGTTTATGGTATAATAATTTTGAGTTTGATAAAGCAATAGGCAGTTTTACAAAAGCCATTGCCTGCAAAAGCAGCGATGCGGGCTTTTATTATAACAGGGCGCTGGCCTGGCTTTACAAGCAGGAATTTGAAAAAGCGCTGGAAGATTTAGATTTTGCCGTTAGGTACAACCCGGCGCACAGCCATGCATACTTTGAGCGAGGGTTGCTTTGGCTTAAGCTAAATGATTATAAAAAAGCGTTTGCTGATTTTACCAGTGCAGTTAAGGCCGATGCTGATTTTAAACATGGCCTTGCCTATTTTGAGCGGGGGAATATTTGGCTGGCGGAAAGAGAATATGAAAAGGCAATTGAAGATTATAACGAAGCGCTGAGGATAAACCAGCACTTTGCCGAAGCTTATAAAAACCGTGGCGAGGCCCTGCACGCATTATTGAAATATGACGAAGCAAATGCTGATTTTGCAAAAGCTATCGGGATTAACAGTAAAGACGCCGAGGCTTATTACAAAAGAGGGATGGTTTGGATTGATAAAGGGGATTATAATAATGCTATTGCCGATTTTAATGAGGCTTTGCGGTTAGGGCGGTATTCCGCGGACGCTTATTACAGGCGTGGTGTGCTCTGGTTTAGCCGCCGTGAATTTGATAAGGCCATTGAAGATTTTAATAAGTGCCTTGCTATTGATGCATCGTTGCACACAGGGCTTAACTACAGGGCACGCACCTGGCTTGCCAAAAAAGAATACGAAAAGGCGCTGGATGACTGTAACGCGGCACTTGCCATTATGCCGGCATTTGCTGAAGCGTTTTATACCAGGGGAATGATTTATATAAATGTAAAGGAATACAATAAAGCATTTGATGACTTTGACCAGGCGCTTAAGCATAACCCCGCTCTTCCTCTTGCATACAATAACAGGGGGTTGCTGCTGTATGCGCGCGGCGAGTACAAAAAAGCGCTTGACGATTTTACAAAGTGTACTGAATTAATGCCGGGTGATGCCCGCAGTTATTGCAACGCAGGTATTATTTGGCATAATCTTAAAAATTACAATGCCGCTGTTGAATATTACAACAAAGCTGTAAAACTGGATGAAAAGTATGCAGATGCTTATTGTAAGCGCGGTAATGCTTTTTTTGCAAAAAAGAAATACGAGGAAGCCCTGGCCGATTTTGAAAAAGCAGTAGCGCTTGATAAAGACTTTGCCTTTTTAGGGTATAATATTGACATTGCAAAAGCTCAAACAGGCAGGCATGTAGATGCAGTAGATGACACGGGAGCAAACATTTTTTATTTTGCTGAAAAACTTCTTCAAAACCTGCCCCTAAGCGACAGAACAACCATAAGAAAAATTTTATCGTCTATAACAGAGGCTTCATCGGCTATTAAAGAATATGCGGCTACTGACGTGGCTACTACCAGCGCCTTATATTACTATACCAATCTTAAGGTTGCAGATGTGCTGGTGATGAATAAAAATGCAAGGCTGCCTTATTTTAATGCCATTGCACAATTACAGTCGGAAGAAAATGTGCTGCTTGATTTTTTGAGCAGCGGGGATGTAACAGGTATTAAATCATCATTTGACAGCAGCGGTGAATTAGGCGAACATAATATTTATGTTGGCTGTTTTGCCCCCGCGGCGTATAAAACAAGAATAAACGGTTATACAAGGGTAACGGCCGATCAAAATACCTCAGGCTGGAAACTCCATCCGCGCAATAACGCAGGCGATGTAGCTGAATGCGGCCTTGTTATTACAACTGGCTTTTTTGCACAAAACGATGATCATATTTTTTTGGATGACGAAAATTTTTGCCTTCAAAGCAAAACTAAGATGTCTGAAAAACCCAGGGAACAGCTACACAAAGTACTATACTATAACACTATATCAGGCGAAATTGCCGGGGATGAAAACGGGTATATTAAAAAGTGTTTACAGGAACTTAAACAAGGCCTTCAGCAGCTAATGCTTTACAGTAACAGTGCCGGGCCTGACGTTGATTATATAGTAAGCAGGCTTGTGTACAGGGTTATAGCTGAGCTTAGGTACCTGTTTAAAGATGCACGCTATGCTGCGGAGAATGAACTGAGGATAGTGGAATACATTACCGCAGACGACGCCCGGGTAAAAACAGGCCGCAGTGATGACCTGCCGCGCAGCCTTTATATTGAGAGCAGCAGGCCCCTGCACCCCCATTTGTTTGAGGTAGTGTTGGGGCCGACAGTAAGCAATCCTGAACGGTGGACGTATCTCGGCATACACATGAAGCGCAACCGCTACGCTAATATTTGAACCGGGTAGTTATTTTACTCCTTTGTCTGCATCCCAGTTGCCGCGCATTTTACGTATGTAAATTATTTGGCCAATATGGTAGGCGTTGTGAGTACCCACGTGGGCAATAGCATTGTACCATTGCTGCAATTTGGCATCGTCAGCTTTATCAATAGCCGCTTCAAAGGCGGTAAGTACACTGTCAATGCGTTTCACACTTGCTTCCCAGGCGGTTTTATCTACTCCTG
>DASZUX010000192.1:0-8434 GCA_035547455.1 Chitinophagaceae bacterium | reverse complement strand
CAGTACACAGTATAAGCAGCGTATTGTTATGCCGGGCAGCCAGGAGTTGGCGGCCGACAGTTCATCTGTTAGTAATGTAACAACGCTTGGCACAGCACCTGTTCCAAAAGTTGACCCGGTTACGGGCAGAACACGCTATTCCTACAGTTTCGACATGACAAAATATGTACAGGGCGTAGTAACATTTGGCCGGCCCCAGTATAATTTTGTATTATATGCGCCCGGCAATGACTTTGTTTATGCCGGCGAAGGCTCAACGGTGAGGGTGCCGTTAAGCTCCACTCCGCTTAATGACCCCGCACAGGGCAGGATACGTGTTGGCGGCGGTAACAACACGCAGCATAAAATGCGCCTCCATATTGTTTATTCACCCGTACCTTAATAAATTACACTATTAACAATTGTCGGCGAATAGTATATTTGCAGCCTTATTGAAAAAATATGTCTTATCTATTTACTTCTGAAAGCGTATCTGAAGGGCATCCTGATAAAGTTGCCGACCAGATTTCTGACGCGCTGATTGACAATTTTCTTGCCTTTGACCCTGACAGTAAAGTGGCTTGTGAAACACTGGTGACCACCGGCCAGGTAGTGCTTGCAGGCGAAGTAAAGTCAAAAGCTTATCTAGACGTGCAGGATATTGCCCGCGGCGTTATTCGCAAAATCGGCTACACCAAAAGCGAATATATGTTTGAGGCAAACAGTTGCGGCGTTCTATCTGCTATACACGAACAGTCTGCCGATATTAACCAGGGTGTTGACCGTAAGAAGAAAGAAGAACAAGGTGCCGGCGACCAGGGTATGATGTTTGGTTATGCCACCAACGAGACCGAGGATTATATGCCTTTGGCACTTGACCTTGCTCATAAAATTTTGATAGAACTAGCCGCCCTGCGCAGGGAAAATAAGCAAATAAAATACCTGCGCCCCGATGCAAAAAGCCAGGTAACACTTGAATACGACGATAATAACAAACCTGCAAGAATTGATGCCATAGTAGTATCAACCCAGCATGACGATTTTGATAAGAACGATGAAAAAATGCTGGAAAAAATAAAGAACGATATTATTAACATACTTATACCCCGCGTTAAAAGCAAGTACAAAAAATATGCGAAGCTGTTTAACGAGGATATTAAGTACCATATTAACCCCACCGGCAAATTTGTTATTGGCGGTCCGCATGGCGATACCGGCTTAACCGGCCGTAAAATTATTGTAGATACTTATGGTGGCAAAGGTGCACACGGCGGCGGCGCATTCAGCGGTAAAGACCCCAGCAAGGTTGACCGCAGTGCAGCGTATGCTACACGCCATATAGCAAAAAACCTGGTAGCTGCAGGTGTTTGCAGCGAGGTGCTGGTACAGGTGTCTTACGCTATTGGCGTTGCAAAACCTATGGGCATATATGTAAATACCTATGGCACGTCAAAAGTGGGTCTTAGCGATGGAGAGATAGCCAAAAAAGTAGAAGGCATTTTTGATATGCGCCCCTACTTTATTGAGCAACGTCTTAAACTCCGTAATCCCATTTACAGCGAAACAGCGGCTTACGGCCACATGGGCAGGAAAAATGAAGAGGTTGCCAAAACCTTTGCCTCGCCCGACGGCAAAACAGTTACGCGCAAAGTAGAACTGTTTACCTGGGAAAAGCTGGATTATGTTGATAAAGTGAAGAAAGCATTTAAAATTAAATAAGTACAGGCAGCGGTAATTACCTGCTGTTGTTTAAGTGTAATAAAGCCCTGCCAATACGGCGGGGCTTTTTGTTATATAATGTATAAGTTAGCCGGAATTGTTACATTTAAACTACGAACAACATTTGCCTGCCCAAAAAAGTATTTGTTCTTTTTTGGATGTGCTTTAGCATAGGCCTTGTTGCCTGCGCACAGGAGATGCTGCTAAACTTGATTACATAGGGCAGCCAGATACGACCCTGGCCATTATTGATATGATGACGAAAAAGGAGCCGGGGCTAAAATACGCTCCTGTAGAAAGTATTTTTACTTTTACAGCGCTGCTTAAAACAAAAATGCAAAAAGCATTGGAGTATGGCAGGGCTTTAATTACACCACCAACCTGTGATGAACCTTGTTATGACGCAATTTTTGACGCTGTAAATTTTACACCGGCAAAGTATATATGCCCGCAGAAGCATGTAATTTGGCTACGAAAGTCTGCCAGCTTAAAATTGACAACCGGGCTTATCCTTAATAAATAACGTGTTTAAGAGTATTACGGAGTGACAGATTTATGGCTGCGTGCCGGCAACAAAGCTGCGGCCTTAGCATCGCTGGAAAATGCCCTAAAATGACTTAAAAATTAACCATAACTGGCTCGTATGTGTAGATACTACCCTCCTGCACATTATGACTATTTAATACTGCTGACCGTAGCCAATTGCAAAATAAAAAACCGCCCCGGCTTTTACTTCCGGGGCGGTTTTTTTCGGAGGTCCCGAGCGGACTCAAACCGCTGTAGGAGCTTTTGCAGAGCTCTGCCTAGTCGCTCGGCCACAGGACCATTTTTAAAAATCAGGGTGCGAAAATAGGGTAATATAGCGAAATATGCAATTCTCCGGGGCATTTAATTGCTGAATTATATGCTTTAGACCCCGTTGCCGGTAAAAAATATGATGTTATTAGTAAGTTGGCAATTGTACAGGTTAATTACTGGTTGCCCGGTGGTTGATAATTAATCACTACCCTGGCATTTTTCTGCTCGTTAGACGAAATAAATAATTCATACCGTTTACCCCCTGTGCGCACCACCATCAGGGCAGTATTGGGGGGTATTGAACCAAGGTTGTTTGCCACCATTACAAACTCGTGATAATTATCATTAGGGGTAGCAGTAACTTTTATTGTTATAGGTTTGGTATTAAGACCTTTTTTTAGGGCTACCACCTGGTTATTATGATACACTGTAATTGTATCCCCATCTACTTCACCATTATCATAAAGTTCAATCAATATATCTGGCGAACTGGTTACAATGGTTTTTACCAATGGATTTTCGCGCTGTTTTATAACATCCGGTACAGGCGGCAACTGTTGTTTTATTATTGGTTGCTGCGGGGGTGGCATAACGGGCTCCGCAGGCACAACCTTTGCAAGGGTTGAGTCGGACCTTACCAACGGCGGCGCTGTTTTTGAAGTGTCTTTTTTAGCGGCGCTGTTATTGGCAGCGGGAGCTTTTTTGGCCGGCGTATTTTGTTTTACAACAGGTGGCCGCTTTTTCTGGGGTGTGGTTTTTGGCAACTGTTTTTGCGCCGGTGGTGTTGTTTTTTTTACTGTACCCTGCTCCCTTTGTTGTGGCCGGGCAGGGGCAGGGGTTTTAACTTCGCCCGGCTGCTTGTTTGCAGGGGGCTTATTACTGGCAATGTCCTGCTGTCTGGGTTTCTTTTTTAATAAAAAATGTTCTTTATGAAAATCAGATTCTTCTACCCGTTCTAAATATACGGTGCCCGAACCGCAATCCTTGCCGGTATTGCTTACCACGCTTGAAAAAGTACCTTCCAGTATTTCTTTACTTCCTTCTTTATGGTATTGCAGGTAACAGGTCATAAGACATGAAAAGCCTGCGCCATCCATTTTCAGCTCCACCAGGGTATCTTCCTTAAGGGTTAAAATACCCTCTTTCTTGTTATAAATGCCTACAAAGCGTGCTTTACCGTAAAAGCTGGTAAGCCTGTATGAGTAAGTTACCCCTTTTATGGGATTGGGGCTTCCTATGCCCATCCGGCTGTTAAGCTGGTCAACCTGTACCTCATATTTATACTGCTGCTGGTAAATACCGTACCCGGAAAAAAAATGGCCCCGCCATATACCCGTAATGTCCTGGGCACAGGCTGCGGTAGTAAAAAAGAGCAATATGCCAAAAAAACAGGCAAACTTCATCAAGCAAATCTAATGGCATAGCGCAGCAAAACCGTATAAAGAAGCGTTAAGTTTTACGGGCGGGATTTGCTAACTTTGCAAACCGTTTTAAGGAAACGATTTATAGTTGATGGTTCATAGCAGATAATTAGCGCGTTAGGGACGGGAATAATCAGGCGTAAAAGCATATATGTTTTACCATAAATGAGCTATAAAATGAACTACGCATAATAAACTTTTTTAGAAGCAACGTATGATAAATATTACTTTACCGGATGGAAGTGTAAGGCAGTACGAAAGCGGAGTTACTGCAATGGATATTGCAAAGTCAATTAGCGAAGGGCTGGCAAGAAAAGTGTTAGCAGCAAAAATAAATGGCGAAGTGTGGGATGCGACACGGCCAATTAAGGCAGATGCGTCGCTAAAGCTGCTTACCTGGGACGATACGGACGGTAAGCTAACGTTCTGGCATTCTTCGGCCCACCTTATGGCGGAGGCTGTGGAGAGCCTCTTTCCCGGTGTAAAATTCTGGGTAGGCCCCCCGCTGGAAAAAGAAAAGGGGTTTTACTATGATATGGATTTGGGAGGCCGTAAGCTTACAGAGGAAGACCTGGCCGCGCTTGAAAAGAAAATGAACGAATTGGCCAGGCAAAACAACACCTACATAAGGAAAGAAATGCCTAAAAAAGAGGCTGTTGAATACTTTACTGAAAAAGGCGATGAATATAAACTTGACCTGCTGCAAAACCTGGAAGACGGTAAAATAACCTTTTATACGCAGGGTAATTTTACTGACCTGTGCCGCGGCCCCCACATACCTGCTACCGGGGCTATAAAAGCTATAAAGCTTACCAATATTGCCGGCGCCTACTGGAAGGGAGATGAAAAAAATAAACAGCTTTCCCGCGTATATGGTGTTACTTTCCCTAACCAGAAGGAACTGGATGAGTACCTGCAAATGCTGGAGGAAGCTAAAAAGCGCGACCACCGCAAGCTTGGGAAAGAATTGGGTATTTTTACCATTGATGATGCCGTAGGCCAGGGCCTTATTTTGTGGATGCCGAATGGTACTGTGATTATTGAGGAATTGGAAAAGCTGGCTAAAGAAACAGAAGCTGCTGCCGGGTATAAACGCGTTGTAACACCACATATAGCTAAGGAGCAGTTGTATTTAACCAGCGGCCATTTGCCATACTATGCTGAGAGCATGTACCCGCCTATGGAGCTGGATGGCACACGGTACTATCTTAAAGCCATGAACTGCCCGCATCACCATAAAATATTTGACGCTGAGCCCCGCAGTTATAAAGACCTGCCTTTACGCCTGGCCGAATATGGTACCTGCTACCGGTACGAGCAAAGCGGTGAATTGTTTGGGCTTATGCGTGTGCGTTGCCTGCACATGAACGATGCGCATATTTACTGCACCAAAGAGCAGTTTGCGCAGGAGTTTAAGGCTGTAAACGAGATGTACCTTAAGTACTTTAAAATATTTGGTATTGATAAGTATGTGATGCGCCTGAGCCTGCATGACCCCGCCAAGTTGGGCCAGAAATACATAGACGAGCCTGAACTGTGGAAAGAAACCGAGCAAATGGTACGCGAGGTATTAATAGAGACAGGTACACCGTTTGTAGAAGTGGCTGACGAAGCAGCTTTTTACGGCCCTAAGATAGACGTGCAGATATACAGCGTGATAGGCCGCGAGTTTACCCTGGCAACCAACCAGGTTGATTTTGCCCAGGGCCGCCGCTTTAACCTGCATTACACTAAAAGCGATAATACTACTGATATACCGCTTATAATACATCGTGCGCCGTTAGGCACACATGAAAGGTTTATTGGCTTTTTGCTGGAACACTATGCAGGTAAGTTCCCAGTATGGCTGGCTCCGTTGCAGGTAAAAATATTGCCCATCAGCGACAAGTTTATTTCCTATGCGCAGCAAGTGCTGGCTAAGCTGGTAAAAGCCGGAGTTAGAGTAGAGGTTGATGAACGCGCTGAAAAAATAGGTAAAAAAATACGTGAAGCAGAACTTAGCAAAGTGCCTTACATGCTGGTAATTGGAGAAAAGGAGATGACAGAAGGCAGGTTGTCAGTTCGCCGGCAGGGTAAAGGCGATTTGGGCAGCATAACCGTTGAGGAATTTGTAAATAATATTACAGAAGAAATTGCTGAGCGAAAAGGATAGAATAGTAATTTTACAGCAAATGCGGTTATGCGGCCATATAAAACCAAACGGTTGGCGTAACTGGTGTTAACAAATAGCAGTGCCCGGCAGAACATACTAGCAGTGCTGTTATTTAATTTTTAAACAAAAAAGCATTTTTAACCAAACAGAATTTAATGGCGTTACCGTATAGAGGCAATAGCGGGGGTAGATTTAATCCCCGGTTTAACAGGCAGCCCGAGCCTGAACATCGTATCAACGAAAGAATAAGGGTACCACAGGTAAGGCTTGTGGGAGACAACGTTACAGTGGGTATTTACCCCTTAGACGAGGCGAGGAGAATAGCCCAGCAACAGGAATTAGACCTGGTGGAAATATCACCCAATGCCGACCCGCCTGTTTGCAAGGTGATTGATTATAAAAAGTTTCTTTACGAGAAAAAACGTAAGGAAAAAGAAATGAAGGCTAACGCAAAGCAAAGCGAAGTAAAGGAAATTCGCTTTACGCCAGGCACAGATGACCACGATTTTGACTTTAAAGCAAAACATGCTGAAAATTTTTTAAAAGAAGGAAACAAGGTTAAAGCTTACGTGCAGTTTAAAGGCCGTGCTATTATGTTTAAAGAAAGAGGGGAGCTTGTGCTGCTGAAATTTGCAGAGCGCCTTGCTGAAGTGGGCCAGCCGGAAAGCCTGCCAAGACTTGAAGGTAAAAGGATGTTCCTGATGCTGACACCTAAAACGGGCAAAAAGAAGAAAGAAATTCCTACCGCATAAAACAAAAGGGGCTGTAAAGCCCCTTTTTAATTGCCTTTTATATAAATACTGCAACACACAACCTAAATACTATTATCGCCGTTTATAAGTTACATACCTGCTTGTGCAGTGCGCCTTATTAGTTACATTTGAATAGTGCCTGCTTGTAATAGCAAAAGGTATTGCTGCTTGTATGATTAACAGGATAAAACTGGTGATACTTGTATTGCTTGGCGCTATTAGATTATGTGCCCAGCCATGTGATACGGCAGGGTACTCAAAAGCTTACTGGTTTAAAGGCATACAATCATCACTTGTTACAAAACTGCTTGCCGGCCCTAATGAAACATTGCTTATGTTTGGCAATATGCAGGTTGATTACAACCTGCCTTCCTCGCATTATGCCTGTTACATAACTGTGCTTAACGGCAGGGGCACCCCCCTAAAAACAAACCTGGTATCATTTAACAATCATGTGTTACTATACGATGCTGCGCAAAGCGTGGACGGGAATTATTTTATTACAGGGTTTACCAACAACGGTGCAAAAGGCAACGACCCCTGGGTGGCTAAAGTAGATGCAGACGGCAACGTGTTGTGGAGTTTTGGACTGGGTAAGCCGGTTGGGGCTTTTTTTAAAGTGGCTGCTACCGCTGATGGCGGTTGCGTAGCCGGCGGAAGATTTGCCGTACAAAATGAAAAAGATGCACACGGCAATATTATACGCGCTTACAATCATGGTATTGTAATAAGGCTTGATAATACCGGTAAGCTTGTATGGGGCAGCGAGTTTAATACTGATACAGAAGTGGAACAGGTTTTTGAAATTTTGCAGTTACATGACGGGGCAACGGTGGTAAGCGGTGTTAAAAACAACAGCCCTAATGCAGGGCCGGGATCGGATTATTTTATTATGAAGCTTGACGGGCCATCCGGGCATGTATTATGGCAGAAAGAATCCCAGTTCTATTTTGGAAAAATTACGGAATTAAAAAACGGCACACTACTTTTCAGGCAGAGTAATTTCCTGTATTTTGCTGATGCTGTTTCAGGTAATGTTACTGCTGCAAAAAAATTTACTTTGCCCGCCCCTTACAATAATAATTATGACCTTAATTACGCCGGCTCTTTTTCAGACTCTGAAGACCTGTATTACGATTTTGTAGATAAGCGGGATATATTGCTTTTTAAGCTTGTAAACTACGACAGTGTTGCCTGGGTGTCGGATCTGCCGGCGCAAAGTAGTTTTGGCAATGCTGACAATCCCTTTTCAGCACTTATACAAAAAAGCAATAACAGCAGGGCTATTTACCTGGTGGGCGGGTTAGCAACAAAAATGCTGGCGACAACCGACTCCATTTTTTCAGAAGAAAATTCTTTCCTTTTAAAAACAAGCATATCGGGCTGGTCGCCCTGTACCATCACTTTAAATCTTCATTTTTCTTTCACTTCTCTTCAACCCCCAACGCTTAATGATTTCACGTGGGATGCTTTAAACAGTATTGATTTTAAGCAGCCGCGCACGCTTGCCACCTCGCAGGTATTTGCTCAGCAGGCTGAAAAATGCTATATCAACGGCTGTTGTTCTGATACTACTGTGTACCTGTATGCACATATTTGTAAAGGAGGTAATT
>DASZUX010000191.1:0-6639 GCA_035547455.1 Chitinophagaceae bacterium | reverse complement strand
TATAAGTTTTTCTTCGCTGGTGTTTTTAAGCGTTTCTTCAAACGGATACAGGTCCACAATAACCAGGTCAATTTCTGGTATGTTATACTGCTTCATTTCTTCCATATCCTGCCCGTTGTCCCTGCGGCCCAAAATACCGCCGAATACAGACGGGTGCAACGTTTTTACACGCCCGCCTAATATGGAAGGGTAAGTGGTAAGGCTTTCAACGGGTACGCACTTTATTCCAAGGTCTTCAATGAATTTTTGAGTGCCGCCGGTGGAGTAAATAGTTACTCCAAGCTTGTCAAGTTCAGTAACAACAGGTTCCAGGCCGTCTTTGTAAAAAACAGAAATAAGTGCCGATTGAATTTTTTTTTGCATGAGGAGTGCGCTTTTGTCTATAAATCCGTTTGAAAGGCGCCCTGTTCAGGCACCGAATGGAAGCGCAAATGTAGGCTGTCGCAGGCTTTTTTCCATCGCCGTATTTTCCACAGGGGGTTGCTGCTGTCAAAAACAAGGCATTTAAAAGTAAAAGCATGCTGCACATCAGCAATAGAGTATTTGGGGCTTTTAGCGAGGATGATAATGTCTGCCTTTACTTTATTGCTGGTATCGGAAAATGAAAACGTATTATCCAGCAGGATGATTTTTGTACTATGCACTGTTACGCAGGTATTGATAATACCTGGATGAAGTGTTGTATCCCGGGCAGGAGATACGCCGTATAATATGCGGGATGGTTTAAGATTGTACTGTTGCAGGGGGCCATCCTGCAGCAAAATGCTGTCGCCAAAAAAATAGTACCGGCCGCCCTGCATAATGTCAATGGCTGTTTGGTGTGCCACATTATACACCAACAGCTTTTGTGTTTGTCCAATACGCACGTACCGGGTTGCTGTATACAAAACAAGACCGGTTAACAGGACAGCAGCAATTATAAACCCCCTGGGGGCCTTACGCAGCAGCCAGTATGCTGCTGATAAAATAAACCCATACAGCAGCAGGGTTTGTACGGCATCGGCATAAATATTGTCCCACACCGCAAGCGGTAAGGTGTTGATGTGTTCAATAAAAGTGTCAAGCACTTTAATCATCCAACCAATAGCTGTGCCAGCATGATGTGCTGCAAATGGCAGAAAATAAAGCAACAATAGTGCCAGCTCACCATACAATATCAAGCCAGATAATGGCACTGCCACAAAATTGGCTATCAAAAACAGGTTGGCAAACCGGTGAAAAAAAAGCAACACCACAGGCAGCGTTAATATTTGTGCAGAAATAGTAACAGCAGTAGCACTCCACACTGCCTCAAGCAACTTATTGGATATATACAGCCAGTTATGTACTGCCTTATAAAACAACACTATACTTACTACAGCGGAGTAAGAAAGCATGAAGCCGGCATCCCACAGGTAAAAAGGGTTGTAGAGCAAAAGGCAAAATGCTGAAGCAGCAAGTGTATTGTACATATAGGTACGCTTGTTCAGCGCCTTGCCAATAACGAGAAAACTGAACATTACGGCAGCCCTTGTAATGGAGGGAACACCACCCGCCAGGAAACTAAACAGCCATAGCACCAGCAATACCACTACAGGCTGTATAATACCGTTAAATTTATTAGAAGGAAAGAGCCGGAATAACCCGATAAGCAACGCGTATATCATGGCAAGGTGCAAACCGCTGATGGCAATGATGTGTACTACGCCTGTGTTAGTATAAGCTTGTACAAGGTCGGGATCAAGGTGGTCGCGGTAACCAATAAGCAGCGCCTCTGCCACTGCCTGTTCCTTTTCACCGGGGATAGTTTTTTGCAGGAAAGCAATGGTGCTGTCGCGTACATGGTACAGCATTTTTTGCATGTTGTTTAGGTCATCCTTCCATACCATACTGTACTGGCCGGGATACACGAAACTGCGGTATGCTATGTTGTGAAACAGGCAATACTGTTTATAGTCAAACTCTCCTGGGTTGCCGGCATTTTTAATTTCTTCCAGCGGAGCATACAATATTATTTGTGAGCCATAGTGAAGGCGGGGCCTGCCCCGGATACCAGAGAAATATAACAGCACATCGCCGGTAGCCTTCCTCCAATTGCTGTCTTGCCTTATAGCTGTTACCGAAGCTATAGCCTTGTATGAATTTGGCTTTTCTACAAGCGGTTCGCCAATAGTTAGTAATACTGGTTGCCCGGGTTTATATATGTTACCTGCCCAGCGGGGGGTATGGCGGGCATCATGTACATACACGGTAAAGCTGCCGGCAATAATAAAGAGTAATACCAGTAAAAGCCCCCGTAACCATTGCAGGGTGAAAAGAATAGTTGATGTAAATAAAATAGAAGCAGAGAGCAGTAATACAACGCATGCCAAAATAATAAATAATGCTGTTAGCGGCAATTGGCCGTACCATTGTATTAAAATGCCTGCAATAAACGCCGCAACAAGCCTTACAAAAGGGTAACGTTTATTCTGTAAAGGCAGCGGCATGCGGCAGGGTGTTTAAGTAATAAATGTAAAACAAATATATGGCAGCCAGAAGCACCTGCTAAGGCATAAATGGAATGAGCCGTTTGTGAGACGTACCAAAAAATTTCAATTGCCGGTAAATGTTATGTCATTCCTTTTCACAATACAGTGGTTTAGCTGGGTTGTTATATTGAGCCCGTGTTGTTTTAAAAGCCCGTTATTTACAGTAACCCCGTTTAAATACAGGTTAGTTACTCCATCTGCATATATGGCAGCAAGCGTACCAGGTTTTCTTGGCCGGTAACCAGCCGGCTGTATATCATAAAAGCTGCCGGCAACAGGCCGGTTATGGCTGTCAACCAGGGTAAGGCTGCAGTTGTTAAAAAATATGTTGCGTATGTTATTAGGAGCAGCGATAATGTGAATGCCATTTTCACTGGTAGCCTGTATATTGCTAAACGAGATATTGTCAAGATACTTGTTGGTAGTATCAGTCGTAATAAACAGGCCCTGTGCATTTACTTTATCATCCCTGAACATTGCAATCGCTTCCCCGTTGCCCCACCACCTGCCAACTTTTATGTGGGCATCAATAATACAGCTTTCAACATTTACATTTTTAACATAGCCGCCTTTGCCTGCTGAAATAATAATACCTCTGTTGGAGTTATTGATGATAAGCCCCTTAAGAATTACATTGGTAACCCTGCTGCGCAGGTAACCCAACCGTACTCCTGCTGAAGAGGATTCCAGCACACTGTTTGCAATAAGTATGTTTTGCGAATAATCGTCATAATGTACAAGACTGGTAACGGCAATACAGTCATCATCAGTAAAAATGCGGCAGTTTGTTAAGGTTACATTTTTACAACCGCTTAAATGTATGCCATCGCTGTTGGGTATTTTAAGATTATTGTTGTCAATATATACCCCTTGAATATTTACCACGTCGCAGTTAGACATTACCAGGATCATGCAGGGGGAATTAATAATCTTTACATCTCTAACAGAGATATTACTGCAATTACTGAAAAATATTAGCTGGTTGGGCCTTTCTTTCATTACCACTACGCCCTGGCTTTGCTGCAAGCTGTCAACCGGTGTATCAAACACCGGCGGTTTTGTACGGTCAATAAATGTTTCGCCATGCAGGTTTATTTCGCCTTCTCCTGTAATGCTTACATTGGTGGCATTTGTACAGTTGATAAGCCCCTTAACGCCTTCTTTATAGTTATCGTTGGTTACGCCCGGCAGTACAGTATAATCCTCCAGGTTTGCAGAAGCGTGTAATATGGCACCCGCATTCAGGTGCAGGTTAATGTTTGAGGCAAGGGTAATGGTTCCGGTAGTATAATTGCCCGGGGGTACTGTTACGGTACCGCCGCCAGCGGCAGCACATTTGTTTATAGCCTGCTGTATAGCTGCTGTGCTAATAACAGCAGTACTGTTTACAGCGCCAAAGGCCGTAATATCGTATATATTTTGGGTGTGGGCAAAAGTTGTATAGCCAATGCACAGGCAAAGCAATAATTGTCTCATAAGCTATAAATAAAAAAAATATAACCTAACTGCAAATACCAGTTAATGATTGTAGCCTGTGTAACCGTTTTAAAAGCTGTTTACCCTTTTCTTGCCATTACTTTTTCTGCAGCCGCAACTATATCAGGAGAATCAAGACCATATTTTTTTAACAACTCTTCCGGCTTGCCGCTTTCTCCAAAAGTATCTTTGGTACCAACATACTCAATCGGGATAGGGAAATTTCTAGCTGCTACCTGTGCAATGCTATCACCTAAACCGCCAATTATATTATGCTCTTCGCAGGTTACTGCGCATTTTGTTTTGGAGATTGATTTAACAATAGCTTCGGTATCAATTGGTTTTATGGTATGTATATTTATTAATTCAACGCTATAGCCTTTTTCTTCCAGTATTTTACCAGCTTCTATCGCTTTCCATACCAGGTGGCCGCAGGCAAAAATGCTGATGTCTGTACCCTCGTTCAGCACCTGTGCTTTCCCAATTACAAAGTCGCCGCCGCCTTCAGGTGTAAAGTTGGGCCATTTAGGCCGGCCAAAACGCAGGTACACAGGACCGGGGTATTCAGCTATGGCAAGGGTGGCCGCCTTTGTCTGGTTAAAATCGCAGGGTACTATTACTGTCATGCCAGGCAGCATTTTCATCATACCTATGTCTTCAAGTATCTGGTGGGTGGCGCCATCTTCGCCCAGCGTAAGACCGGCGTGGCTGGCGCATATTTTTACGTTTTTACCGCTATAGGCAATGCTTTGGCGTATCTGGTCATATACACGGCCCGTGCTAAAATTGGCAAAAGTGGTGGTAAAAGGTATTTTACCGCCAATGGTAAGACCGGCGGCAATGCCCATCATATTGGCTTCTGCTATACCTACTTCTATAAAACGGTCAGCAAAATCTTTCATAAACGGCCCCAGCTTAAATGAGCCTGCAAGGTCTGCCGTTAACACAATTGCTTCAGGATACCGTTTGCCAACTTCGTAAATGCCTTCCCCAAAACCCGCTCTTGTTTCCTTCTCATTTAAAACCTGTATATCTTTTACCATTGCCAATATAATTATTTTAGTCGCAAATATATTGTAATTGCAGCAAATGCCGGGCTAATTAAGCGCATGTTTTTGCTTGCTCATCAGTTCCTCATCTTCTTTTATCTTCTGTTCCCATTGCCATGCGGTGCGCATCATGTCATCAAGATTATACTTAATATTCCAGTCAAGTACCTGCACAGCATAATTGTTGTTGGCATAGATGGCCACAACATCACCCGGCCTGCGGGGACCTACGTTATAATTTAGCTTTGTGCCCGATACTTTTTCAAACGCCCGTATAGCTTCAAATACAGTAACGCCATTGCCGGAGCCAAGGTTAAAAATATCGCAATTGGTTTGATTCTTTTTATGCAGCAAATATTGCAGCGCAAGCGTATGTGCATGAGCAATATCCGATACATGAATATAGTCGCGTACGCAACTGCCATCGCGCGTTGGGTAATCGTCACCATACACCTGCATCTGGGGCAGCTTGCCTATAGCCGTTTGGGTTATAGCAGGCACCAGGTTTTGCGGCCTGCCCAACGGTAACTCACCTATTAAGATGGAAGGATGTGCGCCCACCGGATTAAAATACCGCAGCAATATGGCATTGGCACTGCCGGCTTTCGTAAAATCCTGTATAATCCGTTCGCCCATTTGCTTGGTAGCACCGTAGGGGGATTCTGCTTTTTTTTCAGGAGACTCTTCTGTAACAGGTACTACATCAGGATTGCCATATACAGTACAGGAAGATGAAAATACAAAATGCGGTACTGAAAACTCCTTAACACATTTTAAAAGGTTAACGAGGGAAAAAATATTGTTTTCGTAATAATCAAGCGGTTTTTCTACCGACTCGCCAACCGCTTTGAATGCTGCAAAATGTATAACGCCTGTTATATCTTCATTTTCCTGGAAAACAGCGCTCGTTTCATCAAAGTTTTTCAGGTCAACCTTATAATTCTTAATTTTCTTGCCGGTTATTTTTTCAATACCATCCAGCAGGTAAGTTGTAGACCGGGAATTATTATCAATACTTACAACATCAAAGCCATTTTCCAGCAAGTCAACAACAGTGTGTGAGCCAATATAACCGCATCCGCCTGTAACTAAAATTTTGGGCATAAGCATTATAATAATGCTGCAAAATAACTAAAAACCAATGTATGTGCCAGCATTAATTTATTTAATAAACAACGATGCAAAAGCATAAAACAAGGCAGCAAGCAGGCCGCTAACAGGTATAGTTAATACCCAGGCCCAAAGCAGGTTAATGGTTACACCCCAGCGTACTGCACTGAGACGTTTGGTGGCACCAACACCTATTATTGAACCGGTAATAGTGTGGGTAGTACTAACAGGTGCGCCAAGGTTCGCGGCAGTAAACAGTGTTATTGCACCGGCGGTTTCAGCACAAACACCTTCAAGCGGGGTAACTTTAGTAATGCGGGTACCCATTGTTTTTACAATTTTCCAGCCACCGCTTAATGTGCCAAGGCTTATAGCTGTATAGCACACCAACGGTACCCAGTACAAATCATGCAGGGCCGTAAGCGCATCGGGGTAACGGCCTATGGCAACAAAGGAAGCGGCAATTATACCCATTACTTTTTGTGCATCGCTGC
>DASZUX010000190.1:0-3248 GCA_035547455.1 Chitinophagaceae bacterium | reverse complement strand
TCCTTCCACACAGGAAGAAAAAAAATAGTGGCTTTTACAAAAGCTTTTCATGGCCGTACCTCGTTGGCCGTGGCGGCAACAGACAACCCGTCAATAGTGGCACCGGCTAATCAAACCGCGAATGTTGACTTTTTACCTTTTAACGATGAAGCCGCCCTGAAAACATATTTTCAAACAAAAGGCAGCGAAGTAGCAGCCGTAATTATAGAAGGGATACAGGGTGTAGGTGGTATAAATGTTGCCTCTGCGTCTTTTCTGCAATTGATACGACGCCTGTGCGACCAGAATGGGGCTGTATATATTGCCGATGCCGTGCAATGCGGGTATGGGCGTACAGGGCAATTTTTTTCGCATGACATTGCAGGCGTTGATGCGGATATTTATACTATGGCAAAAGGCATGGGCAACGGTTTTCCTGTGGGCGGTATTTTAATTGCACCGCATATAAAACCTAAGCACGGCATGCTGGGTACTACATTCGGAGGCAACCATCTTGCGTGTGCCGCTGCTTTAGCAGTGCTTGAGGTAATGGAAGAAGAAAAACTGGTTGAAATGGCTAAGCAGCGCGGTATGTATTTAATCAACCGCCTTAAGGCCATTGATGGTATTGAAAATGTGCGCGGCAGGGGATTGATGATTGGCTTTGATGTTCCTGAAAACCTTGCAGGCCTTCGTAAAAAGCTGTTGAATGACTTTTACGTATTTACCGGCGAAGCCAAACCGAATGTAATAAGATTGCTGCCCTCGCTGGCAATTTCGCGCAAGCAATCTGACGAGTTTTTGGAAGCGCTGCAGGAAGCGATAGCCGAATTAACTGCTGTTACAGCATAAATGAAATAGAGGTTATTTTAGGCATTCAATATAAATCCCCCCGGGGCAGGCACAATGAAGAATTTTGTTTCCGTTTACGATGTTAACAATATAAATGCGCTGGTTGCAAAGGCCCTTGCATATAAAGAAGACCCTTTTAAAGACAAAGCCCTGGGCGCAGGTAAGCGCATTGGTTTATTGTTTTTAAACCCCAGCCTGCGTACACGCCTAAGTACCCAGGTAGCCGCTGCCAACCTGGGTATGGATGCTATTGTGTTTAATGTTGATAAAGAAGGATGGGCGCTTGAGTTTGAAGAAGGCGCTATAATGAGCGGCAATACAGTAGAGCATATTAAAGATGCAGCCCCGGTGCTGGGCAGCTATTTTGACATTTTGTGTATAAGAACCTTTCCGGGCCTGCAAAATCGCACGGATGATTATAGCGAGCTGTACATAACACAATTTATAAAGTATTGCGGGGTGCCGGTAATAAGCCTTGAAAGCGCTACGTTACACCCGTTGCAAAGCCTGACCGACGTTATAACCATTACCGAAACATGGCAACAGCCAGGCAAGCGCCCCAAAGTAGTACTTACCTGGGCGCCGCATGTAAAAGCGTTGCCGCAATGTGTTGCCAACAGCTTTTCGCAATGGATGAATAAATGGGGAGAGGTTGATTTTGTAATTACGCATCCTGACGACTATGAACTTTCTCCCGAGTTTACTAAGGGTGCAGAAATTACTACCAACCAGGACGCAGCGCTGGCAGGGGCCGATTACGTATATGTTAAAAACTGGAGCACTTTTAACGATTATGGCAAGATATACGAAAATGACCCCAAATGGATGCTTACCAATAATAAACTTGCCATTACAAATAATGCCAGGGTAATGCATTGCCTGCCTGTTAGAAGAAACGTTGAACTGAGTGATGAAGTGCTTGACGGAACAAACAGCATAGTTACCCGGCAGGCGGGTAACCGTGTTTGGGCGGCGCAGGCTATTATACATGAAATTCTTACCACTAAATAAAAGGTTAATGGAGAAGCTGACTGTTATAAAAATAGGCGGAAACATTATTGACGATGATGCCAGGCTTTCAGCTTTTCTTGGTGCATTTGCAAAAATCAGCGGCAAAAAAATATTAGTGCATGGCGGCGGCAAACTGGCTACCAAACTTGCTGTGCAACTGGGTGTTGAGCAGCAGATGGTTGAAGGCAGGCGCATTACCGATGCGGAAACCCTTAAGATTGTAACAATGGTGTACGCGGGATACATTAATAAAAACATTGTAGCGCAATTGCAGGCGCAGGGGTGTAATGCAATTGGTTTATGCGGTGCAGACGGTAATGCAATACAATCGCATAAACGGCAGCATGCTTCTATTGATTACGGTTTTGTAGGCGATGTTGATACTGTTAATACTGCGTTTTTAAAAAACCTGCTTGATGAAGATATAAATATTGTGTTTGCCCCTGTTACTCATAATAAACAGGGTGTACTGCTTAACACTAATGCCGATACTATTGCCCAGGAAATTGCACAGGCGCTGGGTAATGTGTTTGAAGTTAACCTTGTGTATTTGTTTGAAAAAAATGGCGTGTTAATGGACGCTGCTGATGATAATACAGTAATACCTGTAATAACCCCTGCTTTGTATAAGGAATTGAAAGAAAAGCAGGTGATATTTGCAGGTATGATACCTAAGCTTGACAATGCTTTTGCTGCCATAAGTAAGGGCGTACACAGGGTAATAATAGGCAAAGCCGAAATGCTGGAACAACTGGCAGGCGGCAAACAGGGAACTGCCATACAGGCACGCTAACCCTGCAACCGTTTAAAGATATTCTTTTATGACCGGGAACAACGATAATGATCAGAATGTACATATTGATGCGCTGGCAGAAAACGCCGTTGCCCTGCTTAAGAAATTAATTGCCACGCCATCCTTCAGTAAGGAAGAAGAAGAGACCGCAGAGATAATTGAAAACTTTCTTGAATCAAAAGGCATTGTTACCTACAGTTATCTTAATAATATTTACGCACGTAACAAATACTTTGATGAAAGCAAGCCAACTATTTTACTTAACTCTCATCACGATACTGTAAGGCCTAATAAAGCATATACACTTGACCCTTTTTCTCCCATTGAAAAAGAGGGCAGGCTATACGGCCTCGGCAGCAACGATGCGGGTGGTTGCCTTGTATCGCTAATAGCAACTTTTATTCACTTTTATCACCACTCCAATCTTAAATACAACCTTATTATTGCCGCAACAGCAGAAGAAGAAATTTCCGGTCATAATGGCGTTGAGATACTGCTGCCGCGCCTGCCAAAAATTGATTTTGGGATTGTGGGAGAACCTACCCTGCTGAACATGGCTGTTGCCGAAAAAGGATTGCTGGTACTGGATTGCACAAGCCATGGCAGGGCCGGG
>DASZUX010000189.1:0-2940 GCA_035547455.1 Chitinophagaceae bacterium | reverse complement strand
AAAGAGGGAATGAGGGAGGAAAAAGACTGGAAAACGTTACGCCCTTTTTCTACATTTATACTGAAAAACCTTAGGGATACCCCACCTGGAAGAAAAAGCGGGAACTTGTCACAACTCTTCTGTAAACAGTCAATCTCAAATCTTGGTTATTACCAAATATGTCAATGAACTAAGGATAAATATAAAAAGGGTGGGGGTGTCTCGGTTTTGGGGGAAGTTTTTTTTGGAGAGCTGTGTACTTTCTGCCTGAATGTGTTTCCGGCCAGGGGTGCCGGCTGTTTTCTGCATTTAACCTGGTGGCAACAGTTGAGTTGAGAGACCGGGATTCCGTAATATACCAGCATAAGATTTACCCCCTGTGTTATCGAAGTCTAACTTGGGAAGACTATAGATTCTGTTCTGTTATCTTCAGACTTCTGGTACTAAAATTTAGTAGCTATTTTCAAGGGTAAATAACAATCAGCCTCAGTATTGCATCGTCACCCGCAGTCAGCAAAATCAATTTTTTCCCTACATTTATAGTTGTAAACCACCACATAAACCCATCAATATGTTACTTGGTACTGTAAAAAATTGTGTTGTCATAAAGGGCCGCGGGCTTGTAGTTAATGCAGATATTGCAGGCAAAAGGGCAAAACCCGGCGACATTATAAGAATAATGCTTGCTCATCAATATACATCTTGCCAGTCTTTACCCTTTACTTTGCATTTTATTGTTCGCACGCGGTAAATCATACAGCCAGCCATACCGCGGTAAAATGGCATAAGGCCCCAGCTATTACAAAAAGGTGCCATACGGCATGGGTGTATTTATACCGGTCGAATATGTAAAAAAATGCGCCAATGGTATAAATAGCACCGCCCACGCATATATATACTACTACCGGGTGGGGCAGCGCATCAAAAAACTTATGGCCGCCGGCTATCATCATCCAGCCCATTAATATGTATATAAGCGTACTTACAATTTCAAAACGGCCTGTATATTTTATTTTAAAAAATGTGCCTGCAAAAGTTAAGCCCCACAGCACGCACAGCAGCGTGTTGCCAAAAGCGTTGTTCATATACATTACCAAAAAAGGGGTGTATGTGCCGGCAATAAGAAAGTAAATACTTATATGGTCACATATTTTAAAAAGCCGGCGCAGCGCGGGCTGGCGCGTTATATGAAAAACGGCCGAGCAGGTAAATACCAGTAAAAACGAAAAGCTGTAAATGCAAACGCTTGCTATGCCCGGGGTGTGCCTGTGGGTAATAGCTTCTGCAATTAAAAAAGGCAGGCCGATTATGCCGAAAAAAATGCCTAAAGCGTGGGTGGCGCTGTTAATAATCTCTTCATCCCTTTTAAAAGCTTCCATTGCCGGTGTAATTCAAAGGTTAGTAATATTGTTGTTCACAGGTTACTATGTTACTTATACTTACGCTGCTGCTGCCTTTATAGTTGCCTGTTGCTTTGGTGGTGTTTTTATTTTAGTAAAAGTTCAAAACCTGTGCCGGATTTTTTAAACGCAAACATTTTAGCGGTAATTTTATATAGATAACCTTGCCGCATGCACCCGCTAAAACCCGCCATGCTGCTGGCTGCTGCACATCAAAACTAAAATAGCCGTATGCCGTAAACCGCTTGTTGCCCGGGCCAGGAAAATATGACACAACACAACCCCCTGTATTGCTTGTTGATACAGGCCGCATTGTGCTTTATAAAATACGCTGGTGATTTAAAAAGCATTACGGATAGGGTAATGGTAGATGGTTGACGCATTAAAAAGTTTTGCGCTTTTTTGCTTTGGTTTTATGAGCCATAGGCTCGTTTGGTGGGTAGCATAACAAAATAATAAAGCGCTGAGCGTTCCTTAGGAACGCCAGGTGCAGCAGCAATAAAAGGCAGAAGCCTACCCCTCTAAAAATTCATTTACCAATGCCACCGTTATTTCCGGCAATTTGCCGGGGTTTTTAAAAGTAATTTCTCCCAGGTATTCACCATGGCCGCCCGGCAATATTGCCAGCCGGCTGTTGGCTACAAGCCGGTGCATGGCAACAGTATGTTCAGGTGTCATCACATCTTTATCTGCTGTAATAAAAAGGGCAGGGGCGGCAATGCTTTTTAAGGCATCATCACTCCAATCCTTAAAATTCAGCATCCTGTCGCGGTCCTTGTTGTGCATTGTCTCAAGCTCTTCCGGGCGCGCGGCAACTTGCTTATAAGCCTCTTGTAACTCAGCCGGCATATTGGCAAGGGTGGCGTTGGGCATAAACTCCCAAAACCAGGGGTACATTCCTTCACGCTTATAAAATGCAGAAGCCACAATTATTTTATTTACTAATTGCGGGTGGCGTATGGCTAATTGCATAGTAGTGCTGCCGCCATTGCTAAAACCCAGTATATCTGCCCTTGTAATGCCAATATTCTGCAGTAAGCCGGCAACATCATCGGCATCCTGTTCAAAGCTTTCCGGTGCGGGCCGGTCGCCCGTACGGCCGTGTGCCTGCAACTCAACAGCAATAACTTTTCTTGCCTGGCAAAACAACGGTATCACTTTGGCAAAGCTTGTTTGTATGGTGCTGCCACCCCCGTGTATAAGCACCAGGGGTTTCCCCTCCCCGTAAATTTCATAGTACATATTAATGCCGTTTACCGCAGTGTAACCGCTGGTAAACAAAGGTGGTTGTATGGTATCCATAGTAGCTGTTTTTATTGTTTAATATAAACGTGGTTACGGCAATGTGCCGCCCGGTGCCATGGCAGGCAATACAATATTATTAAAATGTGCTGCAATATTTTTGTATGCAACCCTTCTGTGTAAATATATTTGAAGCCTTTTGGTTTCTCAATTTTTTATTTTGTTTTTACGATATTTATCACGTTAAAACACGGGGATGAAATGGATTATAATTTGTACATGGGCTTTGCTAACCTGCCGTACATACGCGCAGGTGCCT
>DASZUX010000188.1:0-6058 GCA_035547455.1 Chitinophagaceae bacterium | reverse complement strand
TTGAATGAACACACGCTATGGAGCGGTAGCCCCAACCGTAATGATAATCCAAATGCACTGGATGCTTTAAACGACATAAGACAATTGATATTTGCAGGCAAATACAAAGAAGCAGACGCCCTTGCTGGAAAGGCGATTATTTCTAAAACGTCGCAGGGGCAAATGTTTGAGCCTGCAGGCAGCCTAAGGCTTGCCTTCTCTAACCGGCCACCCGTTAGCAATTACCACCGGGAACTTGATATTCAGCGGGCTGTTTGTAAAACTACTTATACTTCCGGCGGCATTACATATACTACAGAGGCAATAGCTTCTTTTGCTGAACGTGTAGTTGTTCTGCATTTAAGCGCCAGCAAAACAAAAAGCCTTTCTTTTAGTGCTTTTTTTACGACACCACAACCCAATGCCATCAAAGCAGCGACAAGCAACGAATTAGTGATTACAGGTACTACGCTTAGCCATGAGACTGTAGCCGGCGGCATCCGTTACAGAGGCATCGCCCGGTTTAAAGTAAACGGCGGCACAGTTACCGCTTACGACAGCCTGCTGAATATACGGAACGCCAGCGAAGTGACCATTTTTATTTCTATAGCCACTAATTTTAACAACTACCACAACATCAGCGGCGATGAACATCAAAGGGCTGAAGCATACCTTACCCACGCCTACCCGCAATCATTTTCGCAATTGCTTGCCAGGCATGTCTCAGCCTACCAGCATTATTTCAACAGGGTAAGCCTTAATCTCGGCGTAACTGCGGCGGCAGCAGAGCCAACCGACGAGAGACTCAGTCATTTCAGGACAGGTAATGATCCTCAACTCGTGACGCTTTATTATCAATATGGACGATACCTGCTGATCTCGTCGTCGCAGCCTGGCGGCCAGCCTGCAAACCTGCAGGGCATTTGGAACAACAAGTTATACCCGCCATGGGATAGTAAATACACGATTAACATCAACGCTGAAATGAATTACTGGCCGGCGGAAAAAACCAACCTGGCTGAATTGCATGAACCTTTTCTTCACATGGTGGAAGAGTTAGCTGAAACCGGCGCCCAAACAGCCAAAAACATGTATGGCGCCCGTGGGTGGATGGCCCACCACAACACTGATATTTGGCGAATAAATGGCGCCGTTGATGGCCCGCTTTGGGGAATCTGGAGTAATGGTGGCGGCTGGGCGAGCCAGCATCTTTGGGAGCATTACCTTTACAGCGGTGATGAGAAGTACCTGAAATCAATATATCCCGTTTTAAAGGGAGCTGCACTTTTTTATGTTGATTTTCTTGTTGAGCACCCGGTGTATCATTGGCTTGTAGTATGCCCCGATATGTCGCCGGAAAATTCACCGGCTAACCATGAGGGGGCATCCATTACAGCAGGCAGTACCATGACGAACCAAATTGTTTTTGACGTATTCAGTAATGTCATACGGGCATCTGCTATTCTTCATACAGATGCTGCCTTTGCAGACACGTTACGAAAAATGAGGGACCGATTGCCCCCAATGCATATTGGAAAATTCGGCCAGCTACAGGAATGGCTGGAAGATCTTGACAACCCGGAAGACCATCACAGGCATATTTCACATTTATACGGCTTATTCCCTTCCAACCAAATATCCCCTTACCGTACTCCTGCCTTATATAGTGCCGCATTAACAACACTGGAAGAACGCGGCGATGTATCAACAGGCTGGAGTATGGGGTGGAAAATCAACTGGTGGGCGCGCATGCTGGATGGTGAACATGCTTACAAGCTTATTCAAAACCAGCTTTCACCATTGGGAGCAAATGAAGGTGGCGGAGGAACTTATAATAACCTTTTTGATGCACATCCGCCCTTCCAGATTGATGGTAACTTTGGCTGTACTTCCGGTATAACGGAGATGCTGATGCAAAGTGACGATGGTTTCCTGTTCCTGCTGCCTGCGTTACCAGCCGCCTGGCCGAACGGTAATATAAATGGCCTTCGTGCAAGGGGTGGCTTTGAAATTGTGAATTTGCAGTGGCTGAACGGGAAAGTGGCTAAAGCAGTTATACGCTCAACGCTTGGCGGAAATTTGCGGTTGAGGGTGCCCAATACACTAATACGTGCTGACGGAAAAGCGCTGAAGGTGGCCAGCGGCGATAATACAAATATGTTTTACGCGGTAGAAAATATACCCTCCCCGGTAATAGCGCCCAAAACAGCAGTAAAAACGCCTGGCGTTAAAGCAACCTTAGTATATGATATACCGACAAAACCCGGTGAAGTATTAACATTTGACATGACGGATGATACTCTTTCCAAATAAAAAATATATCCATGAAAATATTTCTTTCAGGCCGCTTGCTGGTAATTGCTGTGTGTTTTATTTACTATTACGGCTACGCACAAACAACCGAACCCGCGCCGGTTGGCCCTATACCGTCGCAAAACCAGTTACGCTGGCAAGAGCTGGAATACTACGGGTTTATACACTTTTCACTCAACACTTATACTAACCAGTCGTGGGGCTATGGCAACGAGGATGTGAAATTGTTCAACCCAACTGCACTGGACTGCAGGCAATGGGTTCGCACCTGTAAAGAAGCAGGCATGAAAGGGGTTATTCTTGTTGCCAAGCACCATTGCGGTTTTTGCCTGTGGCCTTCAAAATATACCGAATACTCCGTGAAAAATGCACCATGGAAAAACGGCCATGGTGATGTGGTAAGAGAGATGGCTGATGCGTGCAGGGAATACGGGTTAAAACTGGGGCTATATCTTTCGCCCTGGGACAGGAACCGCGCTGATTACGGGAAGCCAGAATACATCACTTATTTCCGAAACCAGCTTACTGAGCTACTAACCAATTACGGGCCAATATTTGAAATTTGGTTTGACGGGGCCAACGGCGGGTCGGGTTATTATGGCGGCGCTAATGAAACCCGCACTATTGACAGGAAAACCTATTACGATTGGCAAAACACTTATGCATTGGTGCGCAAACTTCAACCTGGTATTGTTATCTGGAATGATAACGGCGACCGGGCAGACCTGCGCTGGGTAGGCACCGAAGCCGGTAATGTTGGGGAAACCAACTGGAGCCTGCTGAATGCCACCGGTGATGTGCCATACGATATGCTGCACTTCGGAGTGGAAAATGGCAACGCCTGGGTGCCGGCGGAGGTAAACACTTCCATCAGGCCCGAATGGTTTTATCACCCGGCAGAGGACCATAAAGTGAAAACTGTGCCGCAATTGATGGATATTTATTACAACTCCATTGGACACAACGCCACATTGCTGCTCAATTTTCCTGTAATGCCAAACGGCCTGATTAACAGTAAAGATATTGCCGCCGCCAAAGGTTTTGCCAAAGCCGTTAAGAATGCATTTACAAAAAACCTTTCCTCAAACAAAACTGCTACCGCGTCTAACGTACGGGGCGGCGATAAACGCTTTGCTGCATCAAATGCCATTGATGAAAACCCGTCCACTTATTGGGCGACAGACGACAGTGTTACGGCAGCTTCCCTGGCAATAGATTTGGGACATACTACCCGGTTTAACCGCTTTGTTGCAGGGGAATACATCAGGCTGGGGCAACGGGTAAAAGCCTTCGCGGTAGATGCACTTGAGGACGGACGATGGAAAGAACTATCGGCAGGCACCACCATTGGCTATAAACGCATTCTTCGTTTTCCTGCCGTTACGGCCAGCAAAGTAAGGCTACGAATCACAGCGGCAAAGGGTTGTTTACTTATCTCCGGTATAGGGGTTTATTATGCCCCGCAAATATTAACTGCCCCGGTCATCACCCGCAATCAGGCAGGAGAAGTGGCTATAACGCCCGCGGATAATGAATCTATGATTTACTACTCAATAAACGGTACTACTCCCGGTCCGGCCTCCATAAAATACAACGGCCCGTTTTTAGCCGGCGGTAAGCCATATATTCGTGCAGTTGCTTATGACCCGTCCACAAGGCAAGCCAGTCCCGTTGCAGAGGAACATTTTGACATTTCAAGGAAAGAATGGCGTATTGAAAGTACCGATGATGCTAAAGCATCGGCAGTGCTGGATGGCAATCCTGCAACAGCGTGGCATCAACGTATGAAAGAGAATGCTTCTGCGGACATTGTAGTTGATTTAGGGAGACCAGAAAAGCTTACAGGCTTCCGTTACCTGCCCGATCAAAGTCCCTGGAATCCCGGCATTATCGCTGCGTACGAGTTGTATGTTTCTACCGACGGCCAACAATGGAAACTGGTTAGCAAAGGAGAATTTGCTAACATTAAAAATAACCCGCTTTGGCAAACAGTAACATTCACTCCTGTTAATACGCGATATATAAGATTCCGCGCTATAAAAAATACCGATAATACCAATGAAGTAGGTTATGCCGGTATTGATGTTTTGACAAGCGATGACGGTGACCATTAATGAATGTATGATTCTTCAACAACAGGCTTTCTAATTTAAAATGCCGGTCCGGTCATACCGGCTGAAAAGATACATGGCTGATTTTCGGGAGAATTTACACGCAGGCCTAATATGTGTTCGTGCCGGTAAAAAAATGCCTATTATAATTTGTGCCGGCTTATATTCGTTTTAAGCACATGGTTAGTTTACAAAAGGCTACATATCTTGGCGAGGCAGTACAATTAAAAGAACTTGGTGGTGTTATAGCAAGTATAACGCAATACCCTGATATTGCTATTGCTGAAAAAATGCATTGCCATGAAAACTTTGTGCTTAGCATGGTGTTACAGGGCGGTAACCTGGAAAAAAGAAAAGACAGATCTGTTGAGCGCATGGCGGGCACAGTTACTTGCCATAACCCCGGTGAGCCTCACCAAAGCCTGCACATGCAGCGCGCATCAATGCATATAAACATCGAGGTTACACAAAATTTTCTGGAAAAATATAATGTACAGCCGCGTGCTGATATGCTCGAAAAAGCCAGTGGCGCAGCCACAAATTTTTTAATGCTGAAATTGTATAATGAATTATTGGCGGGCGATACAACGCCGATAAATATTGAGGCGCCGGTGTTGCACTTAATAAAATTTCATGGCAAAGCAGAGCATGATGGCAATGCGCCTGCATGGGTAAAAAAAGTACGCGAGGCCTTATATGACAGGTGGGATGATGCGCCAACATTAGTAGAACTATCAGCTATTGCAAACCTTCACCCAGTAAACCTTTCAGCTTATTTCCCATCATATTTTGGCTGTACGATTGGCGAATACCGGCGCAAAATAAAAATGGAGAAAGCACTTCTATTATTGGGGCAGCCATCAGTGCCATTAACATCCATCGCCTACGAATGCGGCTTTGCCGACCAAAGCCATTTTGTAAGAGTGTGCAAAGAAATTACAGGATGGAGGCCAAAAAACTTAAGAAGCCTTTTAAAAAATCAACGTCACTAAATCCGTTCTATTTTGTGCGGTTTAATTGTTTGTTATTTGCAATATGAAAACAGTTAAACTTTTGACAGGCATACTGGCATTTACAACTTTTGCTGTACGGTTAAAAGCCCAGCACAGCCTGCCGGTATTAAGGGCAAACACTGTATCAATTGACGTGAGAGAAGGCAAAAATTTTTACAAAGGATATTGGTCAGCGTCGCCCAGCGTAAAAAAAGATGTGTACTATGCCCACCGTTTTACTCTATCGAATAACATTACGTTTATTTCGGATGTTGATTCAGTTTCGTTTCACTTGCAGCCTGGCAAAACTTACCCTTTCATCATATTGCTTAATGGCAGGGATAGCTGTTATACGGAGATTTCAACGATACGCCAAACGTATCATAAACAGCCTGGCCAGGCGGTGAACACAGATTCGATACCATTCACCATAGGACAAGATGGCCGCATTTATATAGATGGGACTGTTAACCATTCGGCGCCGTTGCGCTTTTTTTTTGATAATGGTGCGGATAACACCATTGTTTTTCCCTCAGCATTTAAAAAAGGCCTGCAATTGGTTTTGGATGACAGTGTACAAAACAATGCAACAGGGGGTACAACCATGCGCGGCACAAGCAACAGTGCTATAGTTCAGCTAGGTTTAATGCAATGGGATAATGA
>DASZUX010000187.1:0-4255 GCA_035547455.1 Chitinophagaceae bacterium | reverse complement strand
AGCATACAGGCTGTTAAAGCTGCCCTGGCCAACCCGGTAAAAAGTTTAAGAACGCAGTAATGGTGCGAGGGGGAACACCCAAAGCTTTTGCTCATTTTTGCCAGGCCCACCGGGCAAAACAGTTATATGTTTTGCAGCGCAATATGTAAAAACATGCCCCTGTTGTGCATAATCGTGCGGCCAGTGTTCGATAACGTACACCTTGCATCAATACCTCTTTCTTAATACATTTGTTTTCAATGTATTACCGGCTTGGCATAGCCGTTGATTAATGAAGCTGACGGGATAAAATATTGTTTTTTCTATATAAAAACCAACAACATGCTAAGGAATTATTTAACCATTGCATTACGCAACCTGCGTAAGTACAGGTTTACCTCCTTCATAAACATTTTCGGCCTAACTGTTGGCCTTACATGCTGCCTGCTGATACTTACCTATGTAATAAACGAATTGAGTTATGACAGGTTTAACCCCGGGGCAGACCAAATATACCGTGTAAACAGGGTTTTTAATAACGCAGACGGAGCAGTAAACCTTACCCTCAGTACCGTTGCCCCGCCATTCGGGCCTTTGCTGCAGCACGAGTTTCCTGATATACAGGAATATACAAGGCTGCTCTCCAACGGCAAGTCAACTGCCATTAAGTACAAAGAAAAACTTTTCGTGGAAAAAGACGCTTATTTTGCTGATGAGCGTGTGTTTGATTTTTTCCCGGTGCGCGTAGTAAGCGGCTCGGTAAAAACATCGTTGCTGGAACCTAATACGGTAATGCTTACACCGGCAGCAGCCAAAAGATATTTTGGCGATGAAAACCCAATGGATAAGCTGATACGGGTGGATAACCAGATACCCTGTAAAGTAACCGGCATATATGAGCCATTCCCTTCAAATTCGCATATTCATCCCGATATGATGATTTCTTTCAATACGCTGCGGGATACCTCTATTTATGGGGAAAAACAACTGGAGACCAATTTTGGCAATAATTCCTTTTTTACCTATCTCAAATTTCCAAAAAACTATCCTGTTGCCAGTATTGAGTCACGGTTCCCCAAATTTATTGACAAGGTAATGCCCATCCCCTCTGGTCCTAATGTTACTTTGCCGCCCGGCTTTAAGCAGTCAAAATTCACTTCGCTGTACCTGCAAAAGCTTACGGATATTCACCTCTATTCGCATACAGATTACGAGGCTGAACCTAATGGCGACATAAAACGTGTGCGCATATTTTCTATCATAGCCATATTTATCCTGGTTATCGCCTGTATAAACTATATGAACCTTTCATCTGCACGTTCGGTGCTGCGGGCAAGAGAGATTGGTGTGCGCAAGGTTGTTGGTGCCCGGCGTAAAGAAATTATTGCACAGTTTTTAAGCGAAAGTGTATTGATAACGTGGCTTGCTCTTTTGCTTGCCTTCCTGCTTACCTGGCTGCTTATACCTTACCTCAACAAGCTTTCCGGGCAAACACTTTCCGTAAATATGCTTCTTAATGCCAAAATATTAATACCCCTTTTTTTCCTGCCTTTTGCCGTTGGTATTATCAGCGGTATTTACCCCGCGTTGTTCATGTCATCGTTTAAACCTGTTAAAGTGCTAAAGGGGCTGGTAAAAACCGGTGGCGGCACTATATCGTTCAGGCAGGTGCTGGTAGTGCTCCAGTTCGGCATCTCCATAGTGCTTATAATTGCAACCACCATCGTATTTCAGCAGTTACATTATATGCAGCAGGCAGCATTGGGTTATAACAAGGATCACATAATAACGCTGCCCTACACATCGCAGCTTGATGGCAAATTTGAAGCTTTCCGTAACACATTACTAAGCAACCCTAACATAAAAAATGCAGCCCGGTCATCGCGCATACCCACGGGCAGGTTACTTGACAGCCAGGGGGCAACAACCTTTTCCGGCGACTCGGCACAACCTGTTTCCGGTACGTTAAAAATGGTGGCGACTGATGTTGACTTTATACCCACTTATGGCATACCCATGGTAGCCGGAAGAAACTTTTCGCGCCAATATGCCACTGACAGCAATAACTACATAATTAACGAGGCCGCCGTAGCAATGCTTGGATGGGGGTCTGCAGACAAAGCCATTGGTAAAGACATACGGTATGGCGGAACAAAAGGTAAAATAGTTGGCGTTGTGAAAGATTTTCATTTTGAATCAATGCACGAGCAGATTATTCCGCTTATTTTCTTTATGCAACCGCCCGGTCAAAATGGCTATTACGGGGCGCTTACCGTAAAACTAAGCGGCGGCAATGTTACGGCCACCATACAGGATATTGAAAAAAAATGGCACTCGTTCCTCCCGGAAACACCGTTTCAATATACATTCCTGGACGACAATTATGAAAAACTGTATGCCACCGAAACACAGCAGGGCAAATTGTTTACTGTATTTGCGTGCATTGCTATACTTGTTGCATGCCTTGGTTTGTTCGGCCTGTCAGCATTCATTATCACACAGCGTATAAAAGAAATAGGTATACGCAAAGTACTGGGCGCAAGCACCACGGAAATAGTACGCGTACTTAGCGTTGATTTTTTGAAGCTGGTATTTTTTGCTGCCGTTGCAGCAATACCAGTGGCGGCATATTATATGTACTCCTGGCTTAAAGACTTTGCCTACCATATCAGCATGGCATGGTGGGTGTTTTTGGCGGCCGGTGTGCTTGCCGCCGCCATTGCGCTGTTAACCATAAGTTTCCAGGCAATAAAAGCAGCAATGGCCAACCCTGTTAAAAGTTTAAGAACAGAGTAACAATTAAAGCACAGATTGAAGTTACAGGGGTGAGTATAAAAGCTCATCCCTGTAACTTTGCAAAATACAGGATTCAATCTCACTATTACCGTTTTCAAATTGTTCCCGTAATTCTTCACATTCTTTCATTCAATAAACTGGCTGATTCGCTATTATTGTCTTATTATACAACAGGACGCATTTAGTTTTGAAAAAAAAAAATTAACCATTGTAACTTTCGCTCAAAAACACAGTACATCAAAAAAAAAGTTACCAGCGGGCAGGTGTTTTACAATAACTACCAGTTAAAACCAATAAATTGTTAACATGTTTACCAGCTATTTAAAAACAACTTTACGCAACCTCTGGAAAAACAGGGGGTTTAGCTTTCTAAACATCTTCGGCCTGGCAACCGGTATTGCCTGCGCCGCCCTTATTTTTTTATGGGTAGAAGATGAGCTAACTTATAACAGTTATTTTGGCGATATAAGCCACTTGTATAAAATAAAAGACAAACAAACATACGACGGCACTACGTTTACATTTGATGCTACACCAGGCCCGCTGGCTGCCGGTATTAAAGCCGATATACCGGGCATAAAAACAACGGCAAGAAGTACCTGGGGTGACCGTATGCTGTTCTCGATGGATGAGAAAAATATTTACGAACAGGGCTTGTATGTTGACTCAGGTTTCCTGTCCATGTTCAGGCTGCAGTTTATAAAAGGCAATGCCGCCGGTGCGTTCTCCCAGCTTTATTCAATGGTGATTACTGAAAAAATGGCCAAAACGTTTTTTAACTCTTACGATGTTATTGGCAAAACCATTAAAACAAACAACAACGACTATTTTACCATTACAGGTGTAATTAAAAACCTGCCTGAGAACGTGTCTTTTAAGTTTGACTGGCTGGCGCCATTTAAAATAAATGAAGACCGCAATAAATGGCTAAAGGGCTGGGGCAGCAACGGTATTGTAACGTACGTTGAAACTGAGCCTAATGCCAATGTTGCTGCAATAAATAAACAACTGTATGGCTACGTGCAAACAAAGCAGGAAGGCACAGTGGCAAAAATGATGATATACCCCATGAAGCGCTGGCGGCTGTACGACAGTTTTGATAACGGCAAGGAAGCAGATGGCCGTATTAAATATGTAAAGCTGTTCAGCACGGTTGCATGGATAATATTGATTATTGCCTGCATCAACTTTATGAACCTTTCTACCGCAAGGTCTGAAAAGCGCGCGCGTGAAGTAGGAGTGCGTAAGGTAATGGGCGCGGGCAAATTCAAGCTTATTAAACAATTTATCGGCGAATCAATATTTCTTGCGCTTATTGCTGCCGTAGTGTCTGTTGGCCTGCTCTACATTTTTATAACACCCTTTAACGGCCTGGTTGAAAAGCACATGAGTGTTAACCTGTTTGCCCCACTGCATTTTGGGGGGCTGCTGGCCATTGCGCTGCTGGCAGGTGTGTTTGCGGGCAGTTATCCTGCATTCT
>DASZUX010000186.1:0-12985 GCA_035547455.1 Chitinophagaceae bacterium | reverse complement strand
GTTGTATTGCACTAAAACAACTTCACCCGTTACCTGAACTGCTTTGTCAAGAAAGATGGAGTCGGCTGCATGTTCATTTTCTTCGTATGCTGCTACAAGGCTGGCTGCAGTAGTATGTATGGCCTTTTCATCTTCTACATTGCGGTGATGGCCGGCAGACCATATAAAAGCATAATACCATATACCAACAGCCGCAATAATCAGCAGGCCCAGTATTGCCAGAACAATCTTCTTAATCATTTCTATAATATTTTAAGTTTCATATTCATATCAATTGCATCACCCACAAAACAGTGTACACCTGCTAAATATCACCCAGGCAGGGCAAAGCATTCCTGTTCTGCAACCCATGCTTTTTTAGAGATGCAGTATAAACAGCGGGCAAAAGTTGCCCTGTTAGTTTAGGATATATTGCAGCAGCATTGCTGCAAACTCCGGCAGAAGGAGCCGGCGCCCTTTACGCAGGGCGGCAATTTGAAAAAAACAACTACTGTTAGCACGATAATGTTATTAGCCAAAAAAAGAATGCATTGGCTTTATTTTACTGCGGGCAAGCAAAGCATATTCTGCTGCTGCAGCAGTTAAAAAACTATCCATACCATTAATTTAAAGTTTAAAAGGGAGTAGATATCTGGCTATATGGTACGCAAAATTTTATTAGAAAAAAGAATGTATGATATTTACATAAATGCCGCTGCTTACAACAGGTAATGAAAACCTGCCAATGCCATACAGCGGTATATTAACATAAGGTTCTATACGCAAAATATTTTTAGCATCCAGGTTTAATTTATACCCCGCCCGCAACGGTATAGCCGCGAAAAAGTTACTTTCTTTTTCATTTGACTCTTCATCTTCTGTTCTTTCAATACCTGAACGGCGCTGGTAATGTAATTCATATTTTTCACAACCGGTAAATAATGAAGAAAGCCCTGCAGACACATAAAAACTATGCTTGTTTTTTGAAGCAACATTTAAACCAACTACCACAGGTATTTCCCAAAATCCGGCATTGCCGTCAACTGATTTAAGCACATCATCAGGATCAGTATTCTGCAGGTTTTTTGTATTAACATACCGGCCGGCCGAGTAATAGTTTTTTTTGCTGTAATAAACGCCTGTTTCAATATTGACTTTTCCGGATAGCTGTACCCCGGCCAGCACACCGGTGCTGAAGCCAGCCGCCTTTATGGCCTGCAGCTTTACGGTATTAAAAGCGGGGCCGGCGCCTGCACCCAAATAAAAAAACCTGTGCGGGAGTGTTTTAATATGTATGGTTGTTTTCTTCACACCACTTTCCCCTTTCACCGCAGCCGTGGAAGGCAATTTTGAAGCCACAGAATTACTAACTGTAACGCTGCTGTCAGCCAAATTATTTTGTGGTAGTAAAGTAGTTTGCGGGTAAATATTTGCTGTATCATTACCGGGTAATGTTGATTTTACAACGCCCGTTGTATTTAAAATCAATTCGTTGTCTTTTATAACAGGTTCCGTATTACTAACAGGCTTATCCTGGTTCTTTACCACTTCGTTTTCAGTATTATGTTTATCGCGGGTAACGATTCCGGGTATTTTTTCCGGGTGCAATTTTTTAATTACTGTTAAAGTGGCGCTACCGCGGTTTGCATGCCTTGTTTGCACACCGCTTTTACTGTCGGCGGCTATGCGATGTGTATCGGCAACACCCGGTGCATTATTTTTTATCTGCGGGGATGTTGCTGTATCGTTAGCCGGGTTATTGCTGTTATTAATTATGCCCTCTGCATTACCTGCAGATGAATCATTCGTTATTAATACTACGTTTTTGGCAGGAGCAGCATTGTTTTTATGAATATGGAGAAAGATTATTGTGCAGGCAGCCACCAGCACAACCGCTGCAAGCCATACACGGTATAACTTTATAATACGGGCCTTAAGCAATACATTTTGCTCTGCCGGGGCAGGCTTACCGACAATGCCTTTATCCAACTTCTGCTCAAATTCTGCCCAGCCGGTATCATTAACCTTCAGCGGATAATTTTGCGCAAAATCCCTGTAAATATGTTCAATATCTTCTTCAGGGTTTAACATATTGTGCTTTATGGTTTGCCATGTGGCTTAATTTTTTTTGTAATTGGTCTTTTGCTTTAAAGTATATTGATTTTACCCCGCCCGTAGTAAGATGGAGCATTTCAGCAATCTCCCTATGGGTGTACCCATCAATGGCGTGAAGATTAAATACCAGCCTGTATGTTGGCGACAGTGCATTTAATTCCACTAAAAGCTCTTTATATAAAACATTCGTTTCGGCAGACACAGCATCGCTATGGTCGTCCCACACACTTTCATTCAACTCAGTCATACCAGGTATTGTTTTCTCGCGTCTTAAACAATCTATACTGGTATTTATAACTATCCTTTTTATCCAGGACATCAGCCTGTATTCCAGGTTACCACCCGGCGAAGGGTTATCTAAAAACTGGGGCAGGTTTTTAAATATTTTAATAAAACTATCATGCACAGCGTCTTTTGCTTTATCAAAATCCGTTATATACCGAAAAGCTGCTTTCATAGCAAACCCAAAGTATCTTTCGTAAAATTTACGCTGATACTTTCTATCTTGCTCTGCACATTTCCTAATTGTTTCAATCAAATTTTCCAACCGGTTGTTTCAGGTTACACATGTGATAAAATGAAGGACGATAAAAGCGTTTAAAAGGTTTACCGGCTTTTAACACTATTTTACGCAGATAATAACGGGGTGGTTATGGCAGTTGTAAGACTGCCAGGAGCAAAGTTATTAACGCAGAGGTTACCCAATTATTATAATTTGCTTAATAAACAGGCAACCGGGCCAAAACAAACTTAATGGCTCATATATTGCTCAACAGGAAGCCGTTTGGCTAAACTTCGGGCAAGGGTCATTTCGTCAGCATATTCAAGTTCGCCGCCAAAGGCAATGCCGCGTGCTATGGTGGTTACCTTACACGGCAGGTTTTGTATTTTTTTCTGAATGTAGTAAATAGTGGTATCTCCCTGTATATTAGGGTTTAATGCAAATACCAGTTCTTCGGTTTGCTCTTTTTCAACCCTGGCAACAAGCGCCTCAATATTTAACTGGTCGGGGCCAATACCATCCAGCGGCGATATAATGCCTCCCAGCACATGATAGGTTCCGCTAAACTGCTGGGTGTTTTCAATAGCAATTACATCCCGTATATTTTCAACTACACAAATTATGCGTTGATTGCGCAGTGAGTTTGCGCATATAGAGCAAATATCTGCATCACTTATATTATAGCAGCGCTGGCAAAACTTAATATCTGTACGCATTTTGGCTATGGTATCGCTAAATTTAGCTACTGCATCTGCATCCTGCTTTAACAGGTGCAGCACCATGCGCAATGCAGTTTTTTTACCAATGCCCGGCAATTTGGCAAACTCATTCACAGCATTTTCAAGTAACGTTGACGGAAATTGCATACTGCAAATATAGGCCATTAGCCACCCAATATACAACATCTAAAACAACGCCTGCATTAGCAAATTACAGGTAATTAGTCGCTTTTCCTGCTTACTTTACAGTAACGGCAATTTTACTGTCGGCTGTGCCATAATATAGCCACCAGTGATTTTTAAATTGCGCCAGCGCCTCAATAAAACACACCTGGTTAACCTGTCCTGTAATTTCGTATGGCTTATCCGGTTTCATAAAAAAAGTATCCATGCGGTCAACAATATGGGTAGGATTGTTTTTGTCAAATAAAACCTGGCAGGATGTATAAGCACCTTCCGGCACCGTTTTATCCCCTGTGGCAACGGTGTTTCTGCCATTGTACAAAAGCACAATACCAGCGTTAGTAAGCATTGCAGGCGGACCGCTCTCTACAAGGTCATTGTCAAATTTTCCTTCCCGGGGCATAATCACAGGCTTTAAGCGGCTTATGTCAACACCATAAAAGTTCAAACCGCTTTTGGTTGTATCGCCTGCTTCTTTTTCAACAGGCTGCCAGTTAATTAAGTCGTCAGACGTAGCAGCCCATATATATTTATCGCCCCAGTACATCCAGTATTTGCCATTTATTTTTGCCGCTACAATTTTACCATTGTTGTACTTTGATACAATGCTGCCCGACTTAGACCATGCATTCATGTATTTGCCGTTAAATGCCTTTGCAAATACACAGCCATATTTTTTCCAATGAAAAAGGTCGGTTGAAGTGGCAATAAAAAGCCTTGCCTGCTTACCGTCAAAAGCGGTGTAAGTAAGATAATAAGTACCTGCACTGTCCTGCACCAGGCGCGGGTCTTCGCAACCACCCTCCCATTCATATTTTTTGAAAGCGTCATTGGCAGGATACAATACCGGTGAGGGCATTTTTGTAAAATGCACCCCATCCGTACTTATAGCAATACCTATGCGGGATGTACCTGCAGGCTTACCAACCCTGTCTTGCGCGCGGTATAATAAAAACATTGAGTCGTTACGTATTGCCACGGCGGGGTTAAAAACGTCTTTCTCCTCCCACATAACATTTTGTTGCCTTATAGGACAAATAAAGCTTGCTTTGCCAGGTGTAAGCACAGGGTTTACCGAATCTGCCTTTGTAAAAGGCAGCAAAGCCCAGGAAGGGAGTGCAACGGTAATGGAATCATTTTTTGTTACCGCGTTATTGCTGTTGCCCCCGCAGGAAAACAGCACAACAGACAGCAGGCAGCAAAGCTGAAAGAGAAGATTTTTTTTCATACGCAATTTTTACTGGCTATATAAGTTTACAACCGCGGTACAACATACAACAAGTTTTTGTTGCTACCATTCTTTATCAAAAATATGCAGCAACACGTTTTGTTCAGCGTCTGTCAGCTCAGCGCCTTTCATTTTTTTCCAGTTACTTATATCACTAATAATTTTTTCCCTGCTGTATTTATGGCCGCTGCTGCCACCCCAGCTAAAGCCGGGTATAAATTTTGGCAGCAGGCCGCCATTAAATATATTGCAGCATACACCGGCAACAGTACCGGTATTAAACGCAGTATTAACGGCAGCCCTGCTGTAATCGCCCATAATCATGCCTGCCTTTGTACCTGCATCAATAAAATTATTCTCACAGTAGTTCCACATTTTAACAATACCCCCTGTGTTTTTAACGTTGCTGTTGCTGGTACCGGCGCCCAGGTTGCACCATTGCCCTATTACCGAATCACCAAGGTATCCATCATGTGCCTTGTTGCTGTATGCCTGTATTACGCTGTTCTTTATTTCACCACCGGCTATACAATAAGGCCCTATGGTGGTGGCTCCATATATTTTAGCGCCCATTTTAAGCACCGCGCCAACACCAAGGGTAAACGGCCCGCGTATAAAACACCCTTCCATTACTGCTGCATTTTTGGCAATGTACACCGGCCCCGTGGCTGCGTTTAGCGTAGCATATTGTACCTGTGCGCCTTCTTCTATAAAAATGCCCCCGGGGTTAATATATATGTTGGATGAGGGAAGCTGCTGCGATATTTTGCCGGAACGGATAAGATTAAAATCTTCCCGCATTACCGCATCGTTACATTGAAAAATGTGCCAGGGGTGTTGAAGACGATGTACGTTTTGTATTTGCTGAATGTTTGCAAAACAGGCAAGCGCATTACCAGCGCTAAAGCTTTCGGTTGTCAAAATGCCGGCAATAAAATCTGTGCCTTTAGCCAGGGCAGTATTCTCGTCTAACGACAGTATAGTATCAGCAAGTAATGCATCCGGTAAAAGGGTGGCATCAATCCACAGGCCTTTTCCAGGGGGTAACTCCCCGTAAAGCGGCTGCAAGTATGTTTCTGTATGAACAAATACCTCCTCACCGGAAATCATCTGCCATCTTTCTATGGCGGTAAAAATGCCTGTGCGCATTTCTGCCACCGCACGTGTAAACGTAAGCGGCAATAAGCCATTGTGGCCGGCACCGTCAAAAAGGATGATATTCATGTTGAACAAAGATAGCTGGTTGTATTTACTGTTGCAGTAAACATATAAGAACAGTTATAAAAGTCATATCATCTGCCGGGCTTTAATTTCCAGGTATTTATTCAGCGCATTTACAGTAAGATTTTCCGGCGCAGACAGCAGCGCGGGTATACCCTGCTGGCTTAATTCCTTCACCATCTGGCGTTTTTCAAATGCAAATTTTTCAGCAATGGTTTGTATGTAAATTTCTTCTGTATTGGTAGCGTCTTTTTGCAGCAGGCTGCTAATTTCGGTGTTCTCAAAAAATACTACCACAAGCAGGTGATAGCTGGAAATTTTTTTAAGATATGGCATCTGGCGCTGCAGGCTGTAGAGGCTTTCAAAGTTGGTAAACAGCACCAGCAGGCTGCGATGCTTAACACGGTTACGCAGGTACGCATAAAGCGTTTCATAGTCAGGATCTAAAAATTTTGTCTGCTGCCTGTATAAAGCCTCCAGCACTAATTCCATTTGCGCCGGCTTTTTATCTGCGTTTATAAATGTATCAATCTTTTGTGCAAAAGTAAGCAGCCCTGCTTTATCCTGCTTCTGCAATGCAACGTTGGTTAACACCAGCGACGCGTTGATGGCGTAGTCCAGCAGAGTTAAGCCGCCAAAGGGCATTTTCATACTGCGGCTTTTGTCCACAAGGCAATATACCTGCTGGCTTCTTTCGTCAACAAATGTATTTACCATTAACTGCCCTTTGCGTGCGGTTGCTTTCCAGTTAATAGTACGGTAATCATCCCCTCTCACATATTCCTTAATTTGTTCAAACTCCACGCTCTGGCCCTGCTTGCGTAGCTGGTTTGAGCCTGTCTCCTGCAGTTCGTTACTAACACCCTGCAGGCTAAACCTGCGCATTTGAATATACGACGGGTACACGGCTACAACTTTTTCAGCAGGTATGGTGTATTTGCGCTTAACCAGTTGCAGGGGGCTTGTAACCAGCACCAGTATGTTGCCAAAAGTGTATTCGCCTCTTTCAAAAGGTTGTAGTGTATATGTTACGGTAGCTTCTCCGCGGGCGGGCAACTGCAGGCTCCTGTACCAGTTGCGTTCCTGAAATTGCACCGGCAATTCGTCAATCAAAACGGCATCTGTATTAAATGCGTAGTTGTTTTTAATTGTTATGGAAACCTTGTTTTCGTCACCATTGCTAAAACGGTCAGTACAACTTCTTTCTGCTGTTATACTGCTGGCCGCATATAGCAGCACAACATCAAACACCATTACTATAAGCCAGCAGGCAAGGCATATTTTAGCAAGCTCTTCTACCACCGGCACCCAAAAAGATACAGCGAATAATAATGCAATTGCGGCGCCCACAGCGTAAAAACGCTGTGTGAAATAATAGCTTTTATACAATGAACGTAAAGACAAATTTACCTGGGTATTTCAAGTGAATGTATAACCTGCTGAATAACGTCGTCGGTAGTTACGCCTTCCATTTCCTTATCAGGCGTTAGCAGCAACCTGTGCCTTAATACATGCGGCGCCACGGCTATTATATCGTCGGGTATTACAAAATCACGCCCGCTTAAGGCAGCAAAGGCTTTGGCTGCATTTAACAAAGCGAGCGAGGCGCGGGGTGAAGCGCCAAGAAAAATAGATTTATGGTTGCGGGTTGTTACTGTTATACGGGCTATAAACTGCAGCAACTTATCTTCAACCAAAATATTTTTTACCAGTTTGCGCACAACACTTACCTGTTCTGCTGTAAGCACTGCCTGAACGGAATCCAGCACTTCTGTATGGCCCAGCGAATGCAGCCTTGACAGGATACTGGCTTCCTGCTCTTCTGTGGGGTAAGGCACAGTTATTTTAAACAAAAAACGGTCAAGCTGCGCCTCCGGCAAACGGTATGTGCCTTCGTAGTCAATGGGGTTTTGCGTGGCCACAATCATAAAAGGGGCGGCCATGGCATAGCTGTGGCCATCCATGGTTACCTGCCGCTCTTCCATTACTTCAAACAGGGCGGCCTGTGTTTTAGCGGGAGCGCGGTTTATTTCATCAATCAGTACAATATTGCTGAATACAGGGCCTTTCTTAAACTCAAAAACAGAATCCCGGGGATTGAATATGGAAGTACCCAGCACATCAGACGGCATAAGGTCGGGCGTGAACTGTATGCGGGAAAAGTCTACAGCTATGCTTTTAGCTACCAGCCTTGCTGTTAATGTCTTGGCTACCCCCGGGGCTCCTTCAATCAACACATGACCGTCGGCAATAATGGCGGCAATAATAAGCTTTATCATTTCTTCCTGTCCAACTATTACCTTACGTATTTCGCCGGTAACGGCAAAAACAGCCTCGTTAAGTTGAGACAGGTCTGTTCTTTGCTCAAATACTATTTCGTCCATCAGGATGTGTGTTTATAAAATTTAGAAAATGTCTGATATATTTCGGCAAGCTTTTGCTCATTAATCTTATTGCCGGCCTGTATGTAAATAATATATTCCACCACTTTCTTCGTTTCTTCTTCATCATACCCGCTTTTATTCAGCAGGTTGTTAACAAACTCATCATTAAGCGTGGCTGTGCTTACAAAGTACTTATTTCGTACATAATCCAGCAGGTAAGTAGCCATTTTTTTCGCCAGGTTGGTGTGGTCTCCTTTTTCAAAGTACAACCTGCCGATTGTTTTTGTAAAATCAAGTGATTCGTTTTTCGGTTTGTCCCACACAGGCACCAACCGCTGCATTAATTTAGCCCCCAGCAAAATATATACAAGCAACAATGCAATGCCCAGTATAAACGCCCACCTGAAAGCCGGTGTATTAAACAATACGTGCAGTGCTGATGCATTACCTGGGTTATTGCGTTCGTTATCCTTTAACCTGTACATGTAGTATTCATCCCAAATAATTTTGTTTTTATCAGCAGGCATTAATGATGCAATCTTTTCAAGATAGTTAAGATTGTTATGCCACAAAAGGCTGTAATTAGAAAAAAACAGCGGGTTGCTGTGCAGGTAAAAGCTACCCTTACCCGCATCTACCTTAACAAGGTCAGGATAGCCGTTTTCATTCCTGGACAAAATATAATAATGCAATGAATCAACATCAATAAAATGGGTAGTATAGCTATAGCCGGGGGTTAAAAAAGATGTGTCTTTTGTAAAAGGCGGGTTACTTAAATAAGTGGTGCCTGAATCTTTAAAATAATTATACAGTTTAAAATTAAAAAAGCCCTCCTCGCCCAGTGCAAAATACTGCTTTGCATCGTCATCCATATCAGGCGTGCTTATAAAAGCAATATTGCCTTTTTTTACAAAGTTAAGCAGTTGGTGCATTTCAGACCGGTTGGGGTCAAAATGCTGTGTAACAGCAAAAAAAATTGTTTTCCCATCTAAAGCCGAATCAGGATCGTACCAATAATTTGGGGGGTCGCGGTTAATTTTTATTTTGCCGTTGTTAAACAGCATTGGCAGGTGTGTATAAACTACCTCAAGCCCGTAGGGGTCTTTGTATTGCCTGCCAAGTGTAACCCTTTTATCAAATTCCTGCTTTTGCTGCTGCGACAACACAAGTGCAAGTATGGCTATTACAATTACTCCGGCAATTATATAAATAAATGTTTTTTTCAACCTAAGCTGTTACTTTTAATTGAATATCGTCCAGCATGTGCCTTATAGTTAAATACTGCGGCTGGCTTATTGTAAAGTTGCCATACCAAACAAACTCGTACGTTTTTGATGCCTGCATAAAATCACGCGAGTATTGCGTATTTCCCAGTTCAAACAGGTAGTCCATATTCGTTTTATCAATACTGTATGCAATTATACTCCGTTCAGACATTGAGCGCAGCAGCCGTAAAAAAAGCAGCCGTGTTGCCAGCCGGTAATTGCCCGCATCAGCAGCGGCTTTTAACTGCTCCTCAAAATCAATTGTAAAAATATTTTCATCAATACCGGTTTCTGCTGTTTGCCCGGCCCTTATTGCCCGCCCTTTGGCAGTAAACGTTCTTAAATAAATAACCAGCAGCAACACAAATGCGCCTGCAAGCACAATCCAGAATATATAATAAAACACAGGCGATGCAAGGAAACCCGATATGCTATCCCCACTCTTTTTTCCTTTACCTGTATTGCTTTGCCCGGTTTCGGTTTTTTCTTTACCGGCCTCCCGGTTGGCATACCAGTAATCTTTATCTTTCTTCAATTCTGCCGCAGCAGAATCGGGCAGGTGCCGCTCACCTGGTATAGGTTGCTGTTGCTTTTGGGCAAACTTTGAAAGTTCATGCACACGCTTATCCAAATCAGTTTCAGTATTATTTTCCGTGCCCTGGTTGTAATTAACAGTAGTATCGGCAACAGCCGCATCAGGGGCCGCAACTGAATCTGTCACCTGGGCGTGGAGTAACAGGCTGCTGCAACAGCAAATAAACATAAGGGCTATATATTTAATACTTTTATTTGCCATGCTGCAGAAGCATTTGTTTTTTTATTTGCCTGCTGAGTTTTATGGGATAAATAACAAAATACCCCACAATAAATAACAGCGATAACGTAAGGATTAAGAAGTTTACCCATGCTGGCATGTCCCGGTAATGCCGGGTTACAAAACTTTCAAAAAAAGCAGCAATTACAAACACGGGCATAAGCGATACCATTATTTTCGCGCCGTCCTTAGCGCCTTGCTTAAATGCGTCAATCCTTTTTACCGTACCGGGAAAAATCCAGCTTTTGCCTAATATAATACCGGCCGCTACCGCGATGATGATGGCTGACAGCTCCAGTGTGCCATGTATAAGCACGGTTAACACCGCCATTCCGCCATACCCTTTTGCATAAAACATATACTCAAATGCACCCAGTCTTATCGCTTCCAGTACAAGACTCCTTATTGCCAGTACAAATGGCACAATACCTTCTAAAAAATAAAAAAAAGAAACACTGATGTTATTTGTCATTATCTGTATCCACATCAGCAAACTGCTTTGCGACTGGTACACCCCAAACGGGTTGCCGGAGGCAATATTATCTTCTGTCATGTTTACATAGGGGTCGCCCATCATTTCGCGCACAAAGTGTTCGTCCTTAATGGAAGAAAATAGCCCGACAAAAAAGAAAAGCAAAAAAACGCCAAGGCAGCACAGCAATATAACATGATGCTTTACAATAGCCAAAGGCACGTCATATTTAAAAAACCGCACCAGTTTGTTACGTTCCTCCTTACGGTTGCGGTAGATGGAAAGATAGCGGCGCGATGCTTCAGTATTAAGAAAACGGGTAACCTTGCTGTGCGGGTAAAAGGTTTTTGCGTAGCCAAGATCATCTACCAGTTGCGTAAACTCCATCGCCATTTCATCCGGGTTCGCTGAAGGTTGACTGGTAATGTTCTCCCACCGTTCTTTATTCTTCTTTATAAACAGGGCTTCTCTCAAACACTAATTTTGTTCCAAAATAAATAAATAGTTGTTACGGCCAATACAAAAACATAATTTTATTATCAATATTATATGAGCAAATTAAAAATTCTTACCAGTTTTAATATTGAGCTTGATTTTGAGATACCCGATTTTCATAAAAGGCTTTTTGCCTGGCTTATTGACCTTGTTATAATTATTGCTTACTATATAATACTCAGTGCTTTCCTGCGAAATAACATACCTGTATGGGTGCTTGATATACTGGCAATATTAGCACCCGCTTACCCGCTTATTTGTGAATTATCAATGAATGGCCAATCAATTGGTAAAAAAATTTTAGGCATAAGGGTTATAAATGAAACAGGCGGCAATGCCTCGCCGGTGCAATTTGTAATAAGGTGGTTACTGCGTGTTTCAGATTTACTGGCGCTTATACTCATCATTTACTTTGTTGCAAGCTACGGGACAATATTTGCAGGCGGCAGTATAGAAGTGATATTCCTGCTTTGCCTTATAATTACTGACATACTGTGTGTTATTATTTCCCGTAAATCTCAACGGTTGGGCGACATGGCGGCGGGCACCCTGATAATTGACCTTAGAGCAAAAACCGGCCTGGAAGAAACGGTTTTTATGGAAACTGCAGAAAGCTATGTGCCTGTGTACCCCGAAGTAATGCGCCTTAGCGACCGTGACCTGAATATTATTAAATCCGTTTACAGCACTGTATTAAAAAAGAACGATTATGCGTTAGCAGAACGTACCGCAGAAAAAATTGAAACTGCCCTTAAAATACACAACAGGCAAAGCCCGCTGGATTTTTTAGAGACCCTGCTTAAAGATTACAACCACCTTTCAACAAGATAGCTTAATAAAGTTTTACTATAATGCTGTAAATAGAAAGCCGAGGCCAAAAAGCACAGCAACACCAATTAAAATTCTTACCCAAATTTTCATAAAAAGCCGCAGGCTGTTAAGGCCCTCTTCAAGTTCGTTTTGATCAATGTTATCTATACCTTTTTTGGTACGGTTACCAAAGTTAAACAGGTAAACACATTTAACTATTGATACGCCGCCAAGGGCCAACATTACAAATAGCTGCAAAAAACCTCCCCTCGCTAAATTCGTTATCACCAGCCAGGCGGTAAATAGCATGGCTAAAATTGCATCTGCTCTTGCCCATGTTGCGGCAACGCGAATATTATCCTTTAGTTTTTGAGAAAATACTGCATCAACTAAATTTCTTTGCCTGTCCATATACACTATTGGGTTAAGGTGAAAATAATTTGCAAAACAATGCTTAGCGCTATCAAGCCATCAAAAAGCGTAGTAATAATAAAATATAGCTTAAGAGAAGCAAAGCCCTGTTCAACTTTTTCAATATTATCTTCGTTAAGCCCTTGTAAAACACGGTTTGAAAAAATAAATAATAATACAAGAAATGTAATATAAATTGCTGCAATTAAACCCCACACTACCACCAGTATGGTACGCGCCGCCTCCCCGCCCTGGAAATAGAGTTCCCTGGAAATGAAGTCCCAATATGCAAAACAGATTAGTATTAAAGCAGCTATCATACCAACTGAGATGTACACCAACAGGCGTGCCCAGCGCGCCGCTTCACGGGCAGAATAAGCTACACTG